>NZ_JBNPLM010000004.1:0-115492 GCF_050313495.1 Collinsella sp. SGI.178
CAAGAGTGTCCCTTTTGACTAGTCATTTAAGAACGTCCCCAATGACTACCATGGCAACGTCGATGTTTCGGCAATGTCAGCGAGCGGGCACCAGAGCGAACAAATTGGCATGAAAAGAGGACGGCATAGACCTTCTGGTCATGCCGTCCTCTTTGAATGACAAGTTGTCGCTCTGGTGCCCACGCAGCGTCGAGCAGTTGCGGCGTTTGGTAAAACGCCGCAACGAACTAGTTCATCATCGCATTCATCATCTCGGTGGTTGCGGAATCGTCGGCAGACCACTCGTTATCCTCGTTGGCGGAATACTTAAAGGTGACCTTGGTGTCCTTGGTCTCAGCGGCCTTGGTCACGTCGACCATCACCTGGCCGGCCATCTTGTACAGCTCGTCCTCGGAAGGCATCGTATCGAGTGCGGCGATCTTCTCCTGATACTGGGTGGCAAAATCTTCGACGATCTTGTTCATGGACTTGCAGGTGATGGTGACCTCGGCGGTCGCGGTGCCCTTGTCCTCATCGACCGTCACATCACCGATCTTGTAATCAAAACCCTCGAGATAGCTCTTGGCATACTCCTTGGGATCGATGCCCAGCTGCTCAAACTCGTCGCCCGAAGCCTCTTCCAGGCCGGAGAGGAAATCATCGCCGCCGTTCTTGATCTCGTCAAACTGACTCGTAAGGTCGTTGGTGATGAGCTCCTCCACCGAAGGCCCTCCGCAGCCGGAAAGCAAAACCACGCACGCGACCAGGGCAGCCATCAGGGGCGCAAGCAGCAGCTTCTTTTTCATGACATTCCTCCAAACAAGCGGCGCTGCGTTTCCCGCGCAGCGCACGTCGTAACAGTAGGTCCATATTAGCGGCTCCGTTCAACCCCCTACGTCGCAAAAGCGTGGGCGGCTCAATTTGACGAGTGAATGGCCCATAAAGCAAGCCCCCTGCAATAAAATGCGCCTGCTCGGCCTATTAAAAAAGGGTGGCCGGATAACCCGACCACCCTTGTGCATCTTCTGGATGCCGCAGACTACTTGCGGACGACCTTAACGATGGCGTCACCGGCGGCGACGGCAGACTCGGCCTCGACGGCGAGCTCGACATCGGCAAACTCGGCGGTGTTGGACACGGCCACGACGACGCAGTCCTTGTAACCGGCGGCAGCGATCTTGGTGCGGTCGATCTTGAGCAAGGGCTGGCCGGCCTTCACGACGTCGTCGGCCTTGACGAAGCCCTCGAAGCCGTCGCCATTCATGTTGACGGTATCGACGCCAACGTGCACCAGAACCTCGATGCCGCTATCGGACTGCAGGCCCACGGCGTGACCCATGGTGACGGTCACCTTGCCGTCGCAGGGAGCGTAGACCAGGTCGTCCTCGGGCCACACGGCGCAGCCCTTGCCCAAAACCTCGCCAGCAAAGACGGGATCGGGCACGTCGGCCATCTTGATGACCTTGCCCTTGACGGGCGAACACAGCACGTCGGCGCCGGCAGAAGCAGAAATGGAGGCCGGAGCAGCGGCAGCCACGGGCTCAGCCTTCTTCTTGAACATATCAAACAGACCCATACGTTTTCTCCTCTTGATTAAGCGCAACGTTATGCGCATACCTATGGTGATTATAGTGCCAAATGGCCAAAATGCTAAGGCGAGGGCCCAAATCACAAGCCCTTCCAAGCCCTTCCAAAACCTTTTCCCATGGGCACTCATATTGTCGATTAAGCCTCGATAAGCCCCGGGTGAACAAAAGCGTTCCAGATGCCGTCGTCATCGACGTCGGTGGTCACGTAGTCGGCGGCCGGTCCGGCGTTCGGCGGAACGCCGGAGCTCAATTATTCCAAGCCCTCGGTGCCGTTGGACTTGATGATCTTCTGGTATGCGAAGAAGCTGTCCTTGCGGCGGCGCTCGTAGGTACCGGTGCCGTCGTCGTACTTATCGACGTGGATGAAGCCGTAGCGCTTGCGCATCTCGCCAGTGCCGGCGGAAACCAGGTCGATGGGACCCCACCAGGTGTAGGCAATCAGGTCAACGCCATCGGCAATGGCCTCGCCCATGGCCTTGATGTGGCTCTGCAGGTAGGCGATGCGATACGGGTCATGGATGGAGCCGTCCTCCTCGACCTCGTCGTAGGCGCCCATGCCGTTCTCGACCACCATCAGCGGAATCTCGTAGCGGGCGTAAATCTCGTTGAGGGCGATGCGCAGGCCCAGCGGATCGATCTGCCAGCCCCAGTCGGTGGACTCCAGATAGGGATTCTTACCGCCAAAGGTCATGTTGCCCTCGGTCATCTCGTGATCCTTGTGGGTGCCCACGGTGCCGGACATGTAGTAGCTAAAGGTGTAGAAATCAACCTTGCCGTCGGCGATATCCTGCAGGTCGCCATCCTCCATCACGAGCTCGACATCGTTCTCGGCCCAGAAGCGCTTGGCATAGAACGGGTACTTGCCGCGCACCTGCACGTCGGAGCAGTACCAGTTCATGGTATTCATCTCCTGCTGCGTGGCGAACACGTCGGCCGGATCGCACGTGGCGGCATAGGAAAGGATGAAGCAGTCCATGTTGCCCATCTTAAACTGCGGGTAATGCTCATGGGCATAGCGCACGACGCGGCCGCTGGCGACAAACTGGTGATGCAGCGCCTGCATACGAGCCTGCGGCGTGGTGTGGACCGCCGACGCCGGACCCTCAAAGCCCTGAATCATGCTGGTCTCAAAGAGGTTGCCCATGTCCTGAGTACCGCAGTTGATCTCGTTGAAGGTGAGCCAGAACTTGACCTTGTCCTGATAGCGGTCGAAGACGGTCTGGCAGTACTTCTCAAAGAAGCCGATGAGCTCGCGGCTCGCCCAGCCGTTGTATTTCTCGACCAGGTGATAGGGCATCTCGTAGTGCGAGAGGGTCACGAGCGGCTCGATATTGTGGGCGCGCAGGCAGTCGAAGACGCGGTCGTAGAAGGCGAGGCCGGCCTCGTTGGGCTCAGCGTCGTCGCCGTTGGGGAAGATACGGCTCCAAGAGATGGACATGCGGAACATATTGAAGCCCATCTCGGCGAACAGCGCGATATCCTCCTCGTAGTGGTGGTAGAAATCGATACCGTCATGATTGGGGTAGAAGCGGTTGGGGTCGATGTCGGTCGTAATCTGACGCGGCTCCTTGTAGCTGCCGCCCAAGAAATGGTCGTCGACGGAAGGACCGCGGCCGTCCACGTTCCAAGCGCCCTCAAACTGGTTGGCGGCGGTGGCGCCACCCCAATAGAAACCCTCGGGGAACTTGATGTTTGCCATGAGCATCTCCTTTGCATCGCGGATCGATGAGCTGAGTATCGCCCACGCGCGGGACGGGCAGAAGCGGTCGCACCAAACCCGATACTTCTTTTCGCCCTTGCGCCCCGTCACCGCCCCGCCCCTGACACTTCCTGACACCTGCCAAAAAGGGACAGGTTTATTTTGGCAGGTTTTATCTGGGCAAACGCCGGCGGTAGACGGCCGACGTGCAGCCATAGCGCTCGGCAAACTTTTTGTAGAAGAAGCTCATGTTGGCGTAGCCTGCCTCGCGCGCCGCGGTTTCGGCAGTGGCGCCGGCGTCGAGCAATGTTGCCGCGCGTGCCAGGCGGCTCTCCTGCACGAGCTGCATAAACGTGCGGCCCGTCTGCCGTTTGAGCAGCGCGCTTGCGTAGTTGGGACTCAGATGCAGGTGGCGAGCTACGTCCTCGAGCGTACAATCGCAGGCATGGCGCTCGATGTAGCTCACGGCGGCCGCGACCTGCGCCGAAGGCAGCGTGGGCATGTCCGCCTGCAGCAGCGATGTCTCATAGCTTTGCATAAGTTCGACCAGCAGCAACTCAAACAGCCTCGACACGATCTGGGGACTCGCCGCCGTCGGCTCCAGAAGTTCGCACAGCATCTCCTGCATATATCGGCGCACGCGGCGGCTGTTGCCCGTGCGGAAATGCACATGACCGCGGTGGTCGGTTTCGTCATTGAGGGCATTAATAAGGAACTGCGAGACGGCGCTTGACGGCGACAGGCTCTGCTCTAGGCTGCGGTGCAACATCACCCGCGAGATGACGATGCTCAGCATAATGTCATGCTCGCCGAGCTCGCCTACGGCATGCGGACAGGCCGCGTCGAGCAAGAGCACCTCGTTTTGGGCAAGCGTGAGCCGTGCGCCGTTGACGACCTGCGGCGCATGCCCTCGATAGACATAGCTGATTTCGACATAATTGTGCACATGCTCCGGCACGGGGTTAAAGCGCGAGTTGCGCACGATTGACAGGCCCTCAGGCATGCCTTCTTGGTGCAGGGCTCGCGTCGGGTCACCGATTTCATGGATATGTTTTTCACCGATATTCTGCTGATGACCCGAGCTGAACGCATCGTTCCAGTCATAGCGGGTGCCTGCGCAGTAAGCGCGCTCGCTGTCGGTCAGCTTGAGCAAAAGATTGTCCAAACGCGCGATATCCATAGCGCCACCATCATTGATTTGGTCATATTCTGCCGTGGTTTTGATATTAGCAGGAGTGTGCGCGCGACGTACTCTGACTTCAATCGATTTAAAAGGTTTGTTTTAGAGGAGTGGATATGGCGGCATACGACAACCATGTGCTTCCGTTCTTGTGGCTCAAGGGCGAGGCGCGCGAGACGATTACCGAATACTTAGAGCAGATTGCCGGGGCGGACATCCACGAGGTCTGCCTCGAATCGCGCACGCATCCCGAGTTTTGTCGCGACGGCTGGTGGTCCGACCTGCGTTTTATCATTGGCGAGTGCAAGCGCCTGGACTTGAAGATCTGGCTGCTCGATGATGCCCACTTTCCCACGGGCTACGCCAACGGCGCGCTTGCAGGCGAGGATGTAGACCCCGCGCTCAAAAAGACCGTGCTTAAGCATCACACGGTAACGGTCGTCGGTCCCCAGCCGTCCACGACCATTAAGCTCGGCAATCTTATGGATCCCACGGAGCGCTTTGTGGGCACGGCGACTTTCGACGCCGCCGGTGCACCGCTCGACCTTGAGCTCGCCGTTGAACAGACCGAGGACGGCACTCCCGTCCGCCTGCGCTTTGACGCTCCTGCCGGCATCACCACCCTCGAGCTCTATGTCACCAGCCAAAAGACCGGCTTTCGCGATGAGTACATCAACATGGTCGACGCCGATTCGTGCCGTATGCTCATCAACGCCGTCTACGAACCCACGTTTGAACATCTGGGCGACGAGTTCGGCAAGACCATTCTGGGCTTCTTTACCGATGAACCGGGCTTTATGAACGAGAAGGGTGCGACCCTCGAAGACGCTTCCACCAGCAGCTTTATTGGACGCGGCGATATGTCACTGCCCTGGTCGGATGAACTTGCCCGCCGCTTGCACGAGGAGTTGAGCGCGAGCTGGCTTGCCGAGCTCCGCGGCCTTTGGACGCGCGACCCCGCCGGCGCTCGGGTCCGCCACACCTACATGGACATCGCCACGCAACTCTACCGCGCGTGCTTTGACGAGCAGATTGGTGACTGGTGCCGCAAGCGCGGCGTCATGCACATCGGACATGTGATTGAGGACAAGAGTTGCCACACGCGCCTGGGCCAGGGCGCCGGACACTACTTCCGCGCGGTCGCCGGGCAGGATATGGCGGGCATCGACGTTGTCATCAACCAGCTTGCCCCCAGCGTCGACCACGGACGTTACAGCTACTTCCACGGCGCGTGGAACATGGAGTTCTTTACCTACGCGCTCGCCAAGTTGGGCTCTTCGGCCGCACGCCTCGACCCCAAAAAGCAGGGGCGCTGCATGGCCGAGGTCTTTGGCGCCTTCGGCTGGCACGAGGGCTTGCGCGAGATGAAATGGATCGCCGACCACATGCTCGTCCGCGGTATTAACTGGTTTACGCCGCACGCGTTTAGCATGGCGCCCTTCCCCGATTGGGACTGCCCGCCGCACTTTTACGCACACGGCAACAATCCGCAATGGCCGCACTTTGGCCAGCTCATGAGCTATATGAACCGTACGGCAACGCTGCTTTCAGGAGGCTATGCCATGCGCCCCGTTGCCATCCTGTACCATGCCGATGCCGAATGGGCCGGCAACGCCATGCCTATCGAGCGCGTGGCGGCAGAGCTCACGCGCGCGCAGATCGACTTTGATTTTGTGCCCGCCGAGGCTTTTGAGGATGAGGACCGTTACGAGGTTTCGATTGCCGACGGATTACTTACCGTAAACGATTGTCGTTACCAGGCGTTTGTTATGCCAGGAGCTTCATTTATTGGCGCTGCGACGGCGGAGGCAGTGAGACGCATGGCGGATGCAGGCGTTATGGTGCTTGCCGTCGACGAGGTGCCCGGCACATTCTACGATACCGATGGCGCGGTCGAGCTGGGAGGGCTCGTCGCAACGCCGCTGGCCGATGTCGCCCGCGCGCTTGCAAGCGCGGGACTGCAGACCGTTGTGCCTGACACACCGCAGCCTTGGCTACGCGCACTTCGCTACGAGCGGGTGGGCGAGACCTACGTTATGCTCGTCAACGAACACCCACGCGAGCGTATCGACTGCACGGTTGCACTTGCGACAGGCGAGCGCCTTTGCGGCACGCGGCTCGACCTGCTAAACGGCGCCGGGCCCGTTGCGTTTGACGGTGCGTTGGAGCTCGCACCCTTCGAGAGCTGCATCGTTGTTTTGGAAACGAGCAGCAAGAATGCGCCTGGAGACGGCGCAATCGACGCTGACACGTCGCTCGGCCTGCGCATCGAAGGCCCATGGACCGTCGCCCTCTCTCCTGCCGGCAGCAATGGCGCCTTTGGTGAATCACAAAAGCTCAAGCACCTGTGCGACCTTACAGCCGATCTGTTCACCGGCACCTGCGGTACCTACCGATATCATGCGTCGTTTGAGCTGGCCAACGATTGCACCGACGCCACAATCGACCTGGGAGACGTCTACGAAACCGCGACGCTCACGCTCGATGGACGCCCGCTCGGCACACGCATCTGCCCGCCCTATCGTTTTGCCGCCGGCGCACTTTCCGCCGGTGCGCATGAGCTCACGATCGACGTCATCAACACGCTCGACCATGCGATCCCCGACATTTTCGCCCTCACCGAGCCCGTCGCCCCCAGCGGCATCCTCGGCCCCGTTACCCTTTGCGGGCAAAACCTGCCAAAATAAACCTGTCCCTTTTTGGCAGGTTTGGCGAGTGTGGGAGTTCGCATGGATATCAAACGCAAGATCACCGAGGCGCAGGGCCTCACCCCCACCGAGCAACAGCTCGGCATTGCAGCCCTTGCCATCGGTCAGGACATCCGCGGACTTTCTATTAAGGAATTTGCCGCGCGCACCAACGTTTCGGTCGCGAGCGTGCATCGTTTTTGCAAAAAGCTCGGCCTCGAGGGCTTCAAGGATCTCAAGGTCGAGCTTATTCGCTTGGCAACCGAGGCGGGAAACCGCCGCGACGTGGACATCAACTTTCCCTTTGATGCTACGTCCAGCCCCGCGCAGGTCATGGAGCGCATGGAGGGGCTCTACCAGACCACGCTGGCCGAAACGCAGGAGCTGCTCGACCCCACGCAGCTCGACCACGCCGCCAAGCTCATCGCGAACGCCCGACAGGTCGACATCTACACGGGCTCGCACAACCTCTATCCAGCGGGAATGTTCCGCGACCGCCTGCTCTCTGCCGGTAAAAGCGCGACGTGCCACAACGGTGTCGAGGCCCAGGTGCGAACGGCGCTCGCCTCGGATCCCGACCATGCGGCAATCGTCATCTCCTACAGCGGCCTTGCCCCCAACCTCAAGGACATCTTGCCGATCCTCAGCAGTCGGCATGTCCCGGTCATCGTCATCGGCACGCCTTATTGCGCTCGCATTCACCCCGGCTTTGCCGCCTACCTTACGGTGAGTGACCACGAGAGCATGACGCATCGCATCACGCAGTTCGCCAGCCACATCGCCGTGCAATACGTGCTCGATTCGCTCTACAGCAGCTACTTCGCCAAAGACTACGCCCGCTGCTCCGAATTCCTGGAGCGTTCGTTCCCCTATACTCGCCTGCCCGGGCTTAAGTAGTCGTTTAAGAACGTCCCCAATGACTACTCTGGCAACGGCAGCGAGCGGGCCGCATCCGGAGCAAGACAGCGCCGCAAGTAGAGGACGGACAGCGAGCGACGTCCAGGGCGAACAAGTTGGCATGAAAAAGGCGAGGCATTGACCTTCTGGTCATGCCTCGCCTTTTGAATGACAAATTGTCGCCCTGGGCGGCGCGCAGCGTCGGCCGGTTACGGCGTTTGGTAAAACGCCGTAACTACTCCTGTGCTCCGTACTGCTCGTAGTAGGCGTCGATGGCGGTCTTAAGTTCGTCATCGATGACGACCTTGCCATCGATCTCGTGGTTGTAGAGGGTCTCGACGACCTCGGCCATGGAGACGATGCTCGCGACGGGGAAACCGTACTTTGCCTCGATCTCCTTCTGAGCGGTGGTCACGCCACCCTTGCCGACCTCCATGCGGTTGAGGGACACGATCAGGCCCTTGATTTCGACGTCGGCGGCAGCCTTAACCTTGGGATAGGTCTCGTCGATGGACTTGCCGCTGGTGGTAACGTCCTCGACCATGACCACACGGTCGCCGTCCTGGGGCTCATAACCCAGCAGGTTGCCCTTATCGGCACCGTGGTCCTTGGCCTCCTTACGGTCGCAGCAGTACTTGACCTCCTTGCCGTACAGCTCGTGGTAGGCAATTGCGGTCACGACGGCCAGCGGAATACCCTTGTAGGCCGGTCCAAACAGCACATCAAAGTCGTCGCCAAAGTTATCGTGGATGGCCTGGGCGTAATACTCGCCCAGCTTCTTGAGCTGATAGCCCGTCACGTAAGCGCCGGCGTTCATAAAAAACGGGGACTGACGGCCGCTCTTGAGCGTAAAGCTGCCGAACTTAAGAACGTCGGACTCAACCATAAACTTGATGAACTCTTGCTTGTAAGCCTCCATGCGGGCTCCTCTCGTAATCGCGTACGTGCCCTCCAGTTTAGCGCAGGCGAAGCGTCGATGCGGGTGCGCTTTGGAGCCACATCCCCCCCCGTTAGAGTAAGGAACTGGGCGGCGCCTCATACGCTAGTCCTTGGGTGCCCAGGACCAGAAGAAGTTGATAAGGGCCACACGCGAGTCGGTACCGGTCTTTCTGTTGATCGAGGAAATGTGGCGGTAGAGCGTAGAGCGCGAAAGGAAAAGCGTTGCGGCAATGTCCTGAACGCTCTGATCCGAAACGACCAAGGCCTCAAGAATATCGCGCTCGCGCTCTGTAAGCCCAAAGGTGGTGACGAAGGCATCGAGGCGTTCATCGGGCGTGGGCTCCGCTGCCTCCACAAGCGCGGGGTCGGAACATGCGGGCGCAAGATCTCCACCAAGATTGTCGGCAGCAAGCGCCAGCCCGTCCTGCATCACGGCATCATCGGCCCGTTGCCCCAACTGTCCCAACAGCGTAATCGCAATACCCACAAACATCACGAGTGCCGCGCCGACTGCAGCCAGCACGTTTTGACTCGAGATAATCGCTACCGCCGGCGCCGTCACGAGCATCGAGCACACGTTATTGACGACGCGACCCATGCACGGCCAAAAATATGACCAGTGCGCATAGAGCGAGATAGCGGCGAATTTTGTGGTAAAGAACACCACAAAGAAGCCCGAGCCCAGATAAAAGATGATCGTGGCAGCAAGCTCGTTGCCGCCATTGCCATCGATGATGAGCACAAAGAACGAAAGCGTGGACAGCATGGCGACACATGTCATGCCGATATTCATATACGAACGGCCGCTCAGGTCAAATAGGGCTCCGGCGGCCAACGAACTCGCAACAAGCAGCAGGCGCGGCCAATCACCCAAATCAACGGCTCCGGTAGCATGCAGGGTTGTGAGGCCCGCGTTGAGAGCGGCGAATACGCCGGAAAGATACGCCGTCGCCACGGTCAGGCGAACTACGGCGCGGCGGAATGCCGCCTTTGTCTCGGGCTCGTCATGCCACTTGGCGCCATATTCCAAAGCATCTACCGAAAGCCCGGCAGCACTGGGTTCAAAGTTGGGATCGGACTCATCGCGCAGTTTGGCGCGTCGGGCACCGTGAAGCAACGCCACCTGCGCGATCGCACCGACGACCAGAACAGCCTGCTGAGGAATGCCGGCAGGTATCACCATATGGTTGAAGACCTGCACCAGAACGCCCATGGCGTAAGAAAGTGCGGCGGCGCGCGCCAAGCAGGGCGTCCGCGCAAAGCGCCGCGCAAAGTTTGCATGGGCAGTCGATCCGCAGTAGCCCAGCGCGCAGCACGCCACCAAACCGCCGGCGATTACCACCTCAGTCCGAACCGCCATAATCAACAGCAGGAATGCCGCCACCAGCAAAACACCCGTAACGTCACTCGTTGCATCGATGGCATGGGGACGGCGATAGTACAGAACGGGACGTACAAGAAAGCCAATCACACTCGCGCCGAGGACAAGGCTCTCATAAATAACGACCTCGTTCGGAGACACGAACTCGGCCATGCGCACATCAAAGAGATACTCGCACGCCAAAAACGTGAAGAAGAACAGAGCCAGGCATATAATCTCCTGAATGCCCCGACGCAGACATGCGGTTGTGTCTCCCGTGCCTCTCATGGTTAACCCCCAGCCGCTCAATTGTCTGGAAATCTATTTTAATGCAGAACCAGTCTCAATATCGAAGCCAGGCTCGAAATGCCGCTCATTTCGAGCCCACCGTCCACATCACGCCGCGATTTTGAGCCGCATGGACCAGAAGGGACACGCGAGACCTCTAGCTCGGCTAGGAGCGTCTCCAACTACCACTCATTTAAGTACGTCCCCAATGAGTGCGACGGAATGGCTCCCTTGGCAGCTTAAAGCTGTCATGCACGAACCATTCCGTCGCAACCTCATGAAAGGGACTGGATTGTAAATGTTGGAGAAGAGCCGTTAGCGCCCAGGAGCCAAGATCACCAGTGCGTCGTGCTCAAAGGGATGCTGAGCCACGCGCACGGTACCGTCACCGTTGTCGCGAACGGGCAGCTTGGCGATGCGCTTGTCCTCCATGTCAAGGACCGTCGCCGTCCAGCCGCACGCGCCGTCGAGCTTAAACTTGAGCGCCGTAGTGCGCGGCAGGTACGTGACGACGTGATCGCCAACGCGCGCCACACGAATGGCCTCGCGCGCGTCATCGAGCAGCTCCTGCGCCGGAACCACGGCAAGTGCGTCGTCGCCAGCCGTAGCGCCCAGACCGGCAAGCACATGCTCGATCGCGCCAAAGTCCCAAACGCCCGCAAACTGCAGGCACTCCTGCCAGCGGAACGGCATGTCGAAGCCCTCGCCCAGCACCGAGCCCTGGCTCTTGCTGGTCTGCCAGTTCCAAACGCCGTGCGCGCCATAGGTCACACCCGCGCTCGCACCGGCAAGGATCGACGACCACACGCTCGCGCGGCAGTCCTGCGCGGTGAAGCGCCAGTACACGTTGCGTGACGCGCCCATCTGCTCGTAACAGGGCTCGGAGTTGACCATCGGCTTTTTGGGGTAGTTGGCGATAAAGTCCTGCGGCAAGCGCCAGGCCTCGGGCTGGCCCTCGTAGTTGTGGCCGGGCTGGAACATGTAAAAGTCCAGACGGTCCAGGTACTGTGCCGGAATGGTGCGGTTGCCGCGGTTGATATGCATAGTGCGCAACGCCTCGGGCGCGCGTTTGACGACTTCGTCGAGAGCATCCTCGTAGTAGGCGATCGCCTCGTCGCTGGTAAAGTCGGTATCGCCCGTCACCACGTAGACGGGGTCGAACTCGCCCAGGTTCTCGACGACGCGGGCAACGTGGGCACGGACCTCCTCGCGCGGCATAACCTCGGCACCGCAACGCTCGGCGATCTTAGCGCCCCAGGTACCGGGCACGTAGTTGCACCACATGAGCACGAGCGCCGGACGAATGCCGTGCTCGACGGCAGCGCGGCACATGGCGGCGGCGCGATCCCAATACGCCTGGTTGGGTTGAGACCAATCAAAGCGCACGCCATCCTCGCTGGCATAGGGCCAAATGCCCAGATCGGGGCAGCAGCGATCCCACTGCGGCAGCGTGTTAATCTGCAGCACGTTCATGCCCTGCTCGGCGCGGCGGGTCAGATAGTAGTCCCAGTCGGCCTCGGGGATGCTGGTAAACGCACTCCAGCACGTATCGGCAAACCAAAAGAACGGCTTGCCCTCGCACAAAAAACCGTCCTGACGACCGTTGACGGTCAGTTTTCCCAAACTCATCTGCATGTCCTTTCGCTCGATAAAGGAATTGCGAACCGGCAGAAGCTTTCGCGGTAACCCCTGATGCGAAAGCCCCCGCCGTTTAACAAACCCCTGCGGGCGGACACCACTTGCCCACTCCAGTCTACCTTGCAAGAAGGGCCCCGCCGGGCTTGCGCCTGACGGGGCCCTGTCGTGTAGGTAAGGTCGTATGCGACCGAATGGCTTGGCCTTAGGCCTCCATCTCGGCGAGCTCCTCCTTGGAGAAGCCGGCGACGAAGACGACGGCAGCGGCGATGACAAAGGAGATTGCCATACCGACGATAGCCCAGACGGTGTTCATCTGGCCACCCTGCAGGTAGTTGGTGAAGACCAGGAAGTTGGAGGCACCGCCAGCGAGGTAATAGGTAACGCCCATGAGGCCGGAGAACACAGCGCCGATGGCACCGCCGATGAACATACCGAACATGGTGCGACGGAAGCGCATGAGGATACCGAAGAGTGCGGGCTCGGTGACGCCGCCGGCGATGGCGGAGATGACGTAGCCCAGGGCAAGACCCTTCTCGTCGGGGTTCTTCATCTTGAGGAAGGCACCGAAGGCGCAGCCCCAGACAGCGGCCATAGCGCAGTTGGTGGAAACGAAGACGAAGGGATCGTAGCCGGCAGCGATGATCTGAACCTGAGCGAGCAGGATGACGGGCATGTGCATACCGCAGACCACGAAGAGCTGCCAGAAGGCGCCGAGGACGGCCATGACGAGCAGGATACCGATGCCACCCATGTCAGCGAGACCGAAGAGGGCGTTAGCGATGAGGCTGCCGATCTCGTTGCCGAGCGGGGCGAGGACGATGAAGGCGATGGGGATGGTAACGATCATGGTGCAGAACGGCGTGAAGACCGTGGAGAGCACGTCGGGCATGACCTTCTTAAAGAACTTCTCGACGAAGTAGAGGACAGGCACCGAAAGGATAATCGGCAGGACGGACTGCTGATAGTTGGCAGCGGCGATCTGAATGCCGTAGACGGAGATGATTCCGCCGCCATCCTGGGTCGCGACACTCACGACGGACGGGGCCATGAGGGCGCCGCCGAGGAGCATGCCCAGAACCGGGGAGGCGCCGAGCTTCTTAGCGGCGGCATAGCCCAGGTAGATGGGGATAAAGGTGAACGTGGCCTCGTACAGGGTGGTGTAGAGGAACGTGTAGGTCGGATCGGTGTCAGAGAGAACGCCGAGCATGGTGGGACCGAGGACCGCAGCGATGGTGCGGAACAGACCGCCGGCCATGAGCAGCGGGATCAGCTGGGTCATGGAGCCCGACAGATAGTCGAGGATGATGTTCGGCAGGTTCTTGAGCTCGAACTTCTCCTTGGGAGCATCGAGGTTCTCGTCGACCGCGGCACCCTGCTTGACGCCGGACATGGCAACGAACTCGGCGAGCACCTTGGGCACGTTCTGGCCGATGATGACCTGGAGCTGGCTGCCGGCGAACTGGCAACCCAGAACACCCTTGACCTTCTTGATCTTCTCCACGTCGGCCTTGTTGTTGTCCTTGAGCGTCAGACGCAGACGCGTCATGCAGTTGGTGGCGACGGAAACATTCTCCGCACCGCCCACGAGCTCGAGGACATCGGTGGCAATCTGCTTGTTATCTACTGCCATGGGACCCCTCCCCATATCATCGTGTGCCTACTCGTTTGGGCGTAGGCACGCCTTTGGCTCGGCGACTATAACCCCTTACGGCCACCGAACCCTTGGATACGCTGTCGTAAACAATGTGTTTACTGAACGTTTACGGGCTTTAGTTTACACGGAACGTCTAATTTGTGGCAATTTTGCCGTCTGTAGTCCGGTGAACGGTAGGAAATCGGGGGTGAACGTACTTGAACGGTAAGGGATTGTCTATTTGACGCTCTGCTGCTAAATGCCTATTTACGTGGTCTTTTAATTTGGTAAACACCTCTATTCTTTGTTGACCCATCAACAAAAGCCCTGCTAAATGGTGATAAACGAATGTTTAGTAATTTGTTGAGTGTTCATTTTGACCGTTTACCGAGTTCATCTGCCTGTTCTGTAGCTCTGCATTAAACTAAACATGTTTAAGTTGTATTGCCGCTGATGTTTACCACTCGCGGCGCAGAGGAGGCAGCTCATGGAACTCAAATCGTGCACCTACGCAACCGTCACCACGCTGGGAGACTTTGGCCCCTGGATCAGCAAAGTCGTGCTCGACCTGCCGTGCACCGTTCGCGCCAACGATATCAATGCGCGCACCTTCCATATATATGTAGAGCGCCATGAACGCACGGGCGAGATCCTGATGCGCAAAGAGCGCGGCGCCGACCACGCCGCACCTTCCGTAGGCTATGTCGACGTCCTCGCCGCCTATCCGTGCGATGAGTGCGGACGCAAGCTCGCCTTTGGCACCCATGTGGCGCTCGAGATCGCCGAGCAGCGCCTGACCAAGAAGATCGAGGGCAGCGTGATGGGCTCGCGCTTGCTCGACGACCAGCTGCGCATCACGCAGCTCGCGGCCCTTCCCGGCAATGACGGTGACGATCCAACCTGCGGCCTGGTCTTTGACACCTGCCGCGGCGACATCTGTCCCGCGCTCAAGGGCTGGAGCAATGCCACGCAAAAGACCGCCGTCAACGGCATCGCGCTCGAGTACGGCTTCTTTGAGCCCAGCTTTAAGGCCGAGGACTCCGCCTGCTTCAACCCCTTCGCGCCCGAAACGATAGTCGTGCCCCAGAAGGCCCCGCTCGTGGTGTACCTGCACGGCGCTGGCGAGGGCAAGGGCGCTACGCAAGGCGAGGGCGCCACGCGCGCTTATATCGGCAACCGCGTGACGGCCATCAGCCAGGCGCAGATCCAACGCTACTTTGGCGGCTTTGCCTGGGTTCTCGTGCCGCAGTCGCCCACGTTTTGGATGGACAACGGCACTGAGCAGCTCGGCCACTCCAACCAGAGCATCTACTCCCCCGTCATTAAGGCGCTCATCGACGAGTTTGTCGCCGAGCATGCCGACCGCATCGACACCGACCGCATCGTGGTCGCTGGCCTTTCCAACGGCGGCTTTATGACGCTGCGCCTGTGCGCCGACTACCCCGATTTCTTCGCCGCCGGCCTTCCCTGCTGTGCCCCGTGGTACAACGCCACGGACGAGGACGTAGCCGCGCTCGCCAAGACGCCGCTGTGGTTTACGCACTCCAAGGGCGACGAGCTCGTGTCGCCGCAGCAGACCGTGCTGCCGCTCACGGCACGCCTGCGTGACGCCGGAGCCAACGTGCACCTTACCTACTTTAGCCATGTCGAGGACCTGACCGGTCGCTATCGCGAGGCCGACGGCTCGCCCAAGAAGACGTTCAACCACGGCGTGTGGATCCACCAATTCAACGACCTGTGTTATCAAGACTTCGACGGGGGCAGCGTACTCATCGACGGCGAGCCGGTGGGCTGCTGGGAGTGGTCGGCCAGGGTCAAACGGTAATCCGTCCCGGCGCGGGGACCGGGTCCCGTCTTGCCTTGCGCGTAACTGGCTGAATTGATTTTGATTGGAGCTGCTCCTATGTCCCAAGAGTTAACTCGGGTGATTGTTACTACCGATATGGAAGTCGACGATATGAACTCGCTCGTTCATTTGGCTCTGTATCTTAATGTGCTTGATGTTCAGGCTGTGGTGTATACGGCTTCGCAGTATCACTTTCTTGGGGATGGGGTTCATACGCTGGGCGAGGTGAATTCGCATTGGCGGACCAAAGGGCGTCGCTCTTATGAGTGGGATGTTGTGCCTCATGAGCCCGATCCGCTGGCCGGCGAGCTTCGTGAGTATCGTCCGTTTCCCGAGCATTGGATTGAGAGTCTCTGGAGTAATGAATATGCCCAGGCTTGGCCGCAGTTGCAGGCGAATGCGGGCGCTGCCGGTGAGCCGCCGTTTCCCACGCCTGCCCAGATGATCGAGCGCACCTTTGTGGGAAATGTTGCCTTTGAGGGTGATGTGACTGAGGAAACTGAGGGATCTCGTGTAATTGCGCAGGCAATTTTGGATGATGATCCGCGTACGTTATGGCTACTCAGCTGGGGTGGCATGAACACCATCGTTCGCGCCCTCATGAGTATTGCCGAGCGTTATCGCGTCACGCCCGAATGGCCTGCCGTGCAGCAGCGGGTCTATCAGAAGGTGCGCGTGATGGGCGTTGCCGATGGCGTGGGGCAGGACAACTCATGGCTCGACCATGGACGCGAGCTCTTTCCCGAGCTCATCTTTTGGTGTGTGCCCTATATGTATGGCGGCTATGTCGATGCCAAGATGGCTCAACCCGATACGCTGCCGCTGTTTAAGGCACCTTGGCCTGAGCAGAATCTCACGCAGGGTAACGGCCCCCTCATGGCACGCTACATGCTCTATGGCGACGGCAAGGTCTACGAAAATGAGCCCGAGCGCTTTCAGTTTGGCAAGCATGCCCGTCTGGATTGGGGTCTAGAAGGCATGCCCGCGATGCAGTTTGAGCGCGGCGACTTTATGGCCGAAGGCGACAGCATGACCTATATTCCGCTGCTGCCGTTTGGCCTGCGCGGTATCGATGACCGCGGCTTCGACACACTGCTCGGCCGCATGTTTCTTGATGGGCATCCCGATACGGACGCACCCGCCGGTTTTGCCGCCATCGGCACGCCCGTAGACGGCAACCCCAATCCCTACCTGCGCGCCTATCAGGAAGACTTTGCCGCCCGCGCGCAATGGTGCGCCCATGATCCGGCAGCCTGCTCGCATCCGGCATATGTTGTCGAGGTCACGGCCGACCGCAGCGCTACAGCCGGCGAGCGCGTCACCCTTGCAGCGACCGTCGTCGACCCCGACGACAAGGGCTTTGATGCACATTGGGATGTCGCCGTGGACCCGTCGAGCTATGCAGGCACGCAGGATCTTTCGCTGTGGCAGGAATGCACGGTGAGCACCGCTTTTATCGTGCCCGCCGACGCGCAGCCCGGCGACCGCTTCGTGCTCACCCTTACCGTGCAGGCGCGCGCCGAGCGCCCCTGCAGCCGCTACGCCCAGGTTGCCGTGACCGTGGCATAGCAGGGACGGCGCCCACATTCGGCATGGAGCATCCCCAACTGCTACTCATTTAAGTACGTCCCCAATGAGTGGCCGAAAATGGGCCATGTGTCCCAGTTGTGGAGACTCCTTGAGCCGTCTGGGTATCGTGAAAGATCGCGCGCTCACCCATCATCAAAAGTGACACACGCTACCTGTTGATGGGAGGCAGCCATGGGCTTCTTTGACAAGATGTTCGAGAAAAAAGAGTGCGCGATTTGCGGTACCGAACTGGGGCTTTTGGGAAAGACCAAAATCAACGAAGGCTACCTGTGCAAAGAGTGCGCAGGCAAGCTCTCCCCCTTCTTTAGTGGTTGGCGCTCCAGCACCGCGGACGATATCCGCGAGCAACTCGCCTACCGCGAGGCCAACGCCGAGCGCCTGGCCTCGTTCAACCCCACGCGCACGCTCTCTGCCGGGCGCACCAACATCATGCTCGATGAGGACGCGGGCCTGCTGATCATCACTTCGCAGAGCCGCTGGCGCGACGCCAATCCCGACATCATCGAGTTCTCACAGGTACTCGGCTGCGATATGGATATCGACGAGCATCGCACCGAGATCTATCGCGAGACCAAGGACGGCGAGCGCGAGAGCTACAACCCGCCGCGCTACGACCTTGATTACGACTTTAACCTGACCATTCACGTCAACACGCCGTACTTTACCGAGATCAACCTGCGCGTGAACGACTCCACCATCGATCAGCGCGGGTCCATCGAGTACCGCGAGGCCAAGCGCCAGGCAACCGAGGTCCGCGATGCACTGGTGCAGCTTCGTCAGGAAACGCGCGACAGCGTCGTGGCCGCCAAGGCCCCCAAGACCGCGGTCACCTGCCCCTTCTGCGGTGCAACCACCATTCCCGATACCAGCGGGCGCTGCGAATACTGCGGCGGCGCCATCGGCGCATAGCCTCTGGCACGGAAAGGACCGATCATGGCCTTCGAGAGTGTCAACTATCAGTGCCCCGCGTGTGGCGGCCCCCTTCACTTTGCCAGTGCCGAACAAAAGCTTGTCTGCGACTACTGCGATTCGCGTTTTGAAGTCGAAGAAGTCGAGGCCCTCTATCGCGAGCGCCAGGACAAGGCAGATGCCAAAGCCGATGCCGCAGCCGCGGCTCGCAAACCTGCTGTCGACGATGCCGTGCAGGATCTGGCCCAAAACGCCGGCTACATCTGCTCGTCGTGCGGCGCCGAGCTGGTCTCGGACGGCACCGTCGCCGTTACCACCTGCCCATACTGCGGCAACTCCGCCGTGGCGCCCGGCCAGCTCTCGGGCGACTTCTCACCCGACCTGGTGATTCCGTTTAAGCTCGGGCGCGATGATGTTATGGCAGCACTCAAAGAGCACTACAAGGGCAAAATCCTGCTGCCCAAGAGCTTTGTCACCGGCAACCACATCGACGAGGTCCAAGGCGTTTACGTGCCGTTTTGGCTCTACGGCGCCCGCGTGGACGGCGAAGTGCACTTTGATGCGACCAACGAGACCGTGACCGAGGAATCCGACCGCACCGTCACGACCACCGACCACTACGACGCCTACCGTAAGGGCAAAATCTCGTTTGAGCGCGTGCCCGTCGACGGATCGTCCAAGATGCCCGACGGCCATATGGACGCCATCGAGCCGTTTGACTACGACGCGCTGCGCCCGTTCTCGGTCGCGTATATGCCCGGCTACATCGCCAACCGCTACGATGAGGATTGCGAGACCTGCAAGGCGCGCGCCGAGCGTCGTATGGAAGAAAGTACGATTTCGGCCCTGCGCGAGACCGTCGTCGACGAATATGACGATGCCACGGTCGAAAGCAAGCAGCTCGACTACACCTGGGAAGACAGCAACTACGCTCTGTTCCCCGTGTGGATGCTTTCCACCTCGTGGAACGGCAAGAGCTACCTGTTTGCCATGAACGGCCAAACCGGCCGCATGGTCGGCGAGCTTCCCTGCTCCAAGCTCAAGCTCGCCATCGCCTCGGTGCTGTTCTTTGTGATCGGGTTTGTCCTCTCCCAGATTCTCTTTATGGGCGAGAACGCCTTCAATCCGGACTACCTCACCTTTGATATCGAGGGCATCCTCATCAACATCGTCGCACCGCTGATCATCGTAATCATCGGAGACGTGCTGCTGGTAGGCCAGCTCAAGACGGCCAACGAGGCCACCCACGCCGATTGCTACTGCGGCGAGCTCGACTTGACCGAGAAGCACGACACCTTCAGCCACACCGAGACCACCGTTGTCATGAAGGACAACAAGGACGATTAGCCATTCTGACCAATACCACCCGGCCTTTGACGAGAAAGGAAGATCACCATGGGACTCTTGAAAGCTGGATTGGGTGCTGCCGGCGGCGTCATGGCCGACCAGTGGAAGGAATATATCTATTGCGAATCGATGCCCGCTGACGTCTTGGCCTGCAAGGGCAGCAAGCGCACCGGCGGCCGCAGCTCCAACACGCGCGGCGAGGACAACGTCATCTCCAACGGCTCCGTCATCGCCGTCAACGACGGCCAGGGCATGCTCGTGGTGCAAAACGGCAAGATCATCGAGGTCGCGCTGGAGCCCGGCGAGTTTGTCTTTGACACCGGCAGCGAGCCGAGCGTCTTTAGCGGCAGCCTGGGCGACTCCATCAAGGAGACGTTCGCCAATATCGGCAGCCGTTTTACCTTTGGCGGCGACGCGGGCAAAGACCAGCGCGTCTACTTCATCAACACCAAGGAGATCATCGGCAACAAGTACGGCACCGCCTCGCCTGTGCCCTTCCGCGTGGTCGATAACAACATTGGCCTGGATGTCGACATCTCCGTTCGCTGCAACGGCGAGTATTCGTACCGCATCACCAACCCGCTGCTGTTCTACACCAACGTGTGCGGCAACGTGACCGATAGCTACACGCGCGATAAGATCGACAGCCAGCTTAAGTCCGAGCTGCTCACCGCTCTGCAACCCGCCTTTGCCAAGATCTCGGAGATGGGCATCCGCTACAGCGCTATCCCCGGCCACACCACCGAGCTCGCCCGCGCGCTCAACGAGGTTCTCTCCGCCGACTGGCGCGACCTGCGCGGCGTCGAGATCGTGAGCTTTGGCGTCAACTCCATCGCCGCCTCGCAAGAAGACGAGCAAATGATCAAGGACCTGCAGAAGGCCGCAGTCATGCGCGATCCCACCATGGCAGCTGCCAACATCGCCAGCGCCAAGAGCGATGCGATGCGCGCGGCAGCCGCCAACCCCAACGGCGCGATGGCCGGCTTTATGGGCATGGGCATGGCGGGCGGCATGGGCGGCATGAACGCCAGCCAGCTGTTCGCCGCCGGCCAGGCACAGCAGCAGGCCGCCCCACAGCCGGCTCCGGCACCCGCCCCCGCACCGGCTCCTGCCGCTGCCCCCGCGGCCGGCGCATGGACCTGCAGCTGCGGTGCCACCAACACCGGCAAGTTCTGCCCCGAATGCGGCAGTCCCGCACCCGCCCCGGCACCGGCCAAGTGGTTCTGCCCCAACTGCGGCAGCGAAAACGGCGGCAAGTTCTGCAGCAACTGCGGAACGCCTAGGCCCTAACCCCTCTATCTGGTAATTGGCGGGGGGTCCGCCACCCCCCGCATTTGCTTCTATGGGTTTCGTTCGATAAAGGAGGACACCATGAAGACAACGTTCAAAAAGTCCGTACTCGCATTTCTGACATGCGTCCTGGCGCTCGCCTTTGCCCTGACGGGCTGCAGCGGCGGCGGCAAGGACCCCAAGGCCAACTTCGTCGGCAGCTGGGAACTCTCGGGTGGAACCCTGGAGGGCGAAGAGCTCACCGATGAGTACATGGATATGCTCAAGGAGTGGGGCCTCAACTGTATCCTGATCCTCGACGAAGACGGCACGGGCGTCCTCGACATGTTCCTTGAAGTCGCCGACCTGAAATGGGAGGCCAAGGACGCCACCACTGCAACCATCACCGCCGACGGCGATTCGCAGGACATGAAACTCAAGGACGGCAAGCTCGTCCTCGAGGTGGAAGGCGACAAGCTTATCTTTACGAAGTCCGACAAGGATCTTTCCGGTACGCTAAAAAAGGATCGCGAGGCGGCCGAGAAGGAAGAGGAGATCGATGAGACCGTCGAAGACGACGATGTCCAGAGCGTCGAAATCTCCCCCGCCGTCACCGTCGCCGATGACGATCTGTGCACCATCACCATCACTGAAAAGTTCAAGGACGAATGGGGCGACATCGGCTTTGTCGTCAACATCACCAACAAGAGCGACAAGGACCTGACCTTCTACGCTCCCTCCGGCAAGACCAACGTCAACGGCACCATGAAGGAACCCTGGTTCTCGGCTAACCTGATGCCCGGCACCAACGCCACCGAGGAATTCACGTTCTCGAGCGGCGAGCTTGACAGCCTTGACGACCTGGTCAACACGACCATCGGCATCGACGCCTATCTGACCGATTCCTACGAGGACGTCGCCTCCTACACCGCAACCATCGCGTAGCGGCGCGTAACATCAGCCGCGGATTGGCGGACGCATCCGCGCACTTGCCAGGCGGGGCCGCAGGAGTTGATCCTGCGGCCCCGTCGTTTTTATGCCGACAGCACAGCCGCACAAGCAGGCCGCCCGTCGTTTTCTGATGCAAAACGGCGGGCGGCCTATCTTTACGGCGCCGGAACACGGCGAGCGCGTCGATTACGGGCGCTCCATGTTGGGGACGATGCTGCCCTCCGTTACCGCGCGCACGGCCAGACGCATGATGTTGTCGTAGCCGGTCTTGCTCAGAATCTCCGAGATGCGACGCTTGATGGTACCCTCACTCATAAACAGCTCGGCCGCGATCTCGCGGCGGCTTTTGCCCTCGCAGGCAAGGCGCAAAATCGACAGCTCGACATCGTCGAGTGCCGCCGTGCCCGAAAAAATGCTTTCGGGCGGCTTGGGAAACGTGCAATAGCCCGCCAGCGTGGAGCGCATCACGGCGAACAGCTCGTCGATACCGACGTTCTTGTACACAAAGCTATCGACGCCCGCCTCGCGAGCCTGATCGACAAAGGTGATCTCGGGCATGCCTGTCATGATGATGACGCGGCACTCGGGCAGCTGCTCCTTGATGCGCGCCGCCGCCACGATGCCGTTTGAATCGTGTTCGGTGCACACGTCCATCAATATCATGTCCGGGCGCTCCTTGAGCGCGATACCCAAGGCCTCGGAGGCATCGGCGATCGCGGCGACGACGGTCATATCGGGCTGGTCGCCAACGGAGCGCGCCAGGCTTTCGCGCAGAATGGCCTGATCTTCGACAATTAACACGCGGATCATGAACTTCTCCTTTGGACCGTGGCGTTGGGGCTCAGCGGGATGGACACCGCAAGCGTAAAGGGCTGGGCGGCGTGGACTTCCAGGCCGCCGCCCAAATCTTGCGCGACATGCCTCATACCTGGGATACCCGTTCCCTCGCGATACGATACGGGGGCCGGGGACCCGTCGTTAGAAATCGTCATGCGCGCGACGGCGCTAGCATTCGTCCCCTCCTGCCACAGGCGCACGTGGACCTGATGCGCCTGCGCATGCCTGGTGGCATTGGTCGAGGCCTCGCGGATAATCTGCAAAAATGCGGCGGCGACACGCGCGTCCTCAGGCAGCGCACCCTCAACATCGATCTGCACACTCACCAAGCCAAAGGCGTGGACGATATCGCTCAGCTGCTCTGCAGGCTTGCTGGCACCGCCACTGCGCAAATCGGCGGCGATTGAGCGCGGCAACGGGTCAATCTGCTCGAGCGACTCATCATCCAGACGTCCCTCCTCCAAATAGCGATGAAGAATGGACAGGCGCTGGCCGATCACATCGTGAACGCGGGCACGCATACGTAGGTAGGCCGCATTGTCGGCAACCTTTTTGGCTTCTTCGATCTGGGCCTGGAGCTCTTGGCCAGCACGCTCAAGCAGGTGGTTGGCTTGCGCCAGACGGTCGTAGGCGTGTGCGTATTCCGTCACGTCCAGGCCGACGACGCGCTCGAACGGACGGCTCGAGACCGTAACGGAGTCACGCACGAACAGACGAATCTCGGAAGGAGAGACCTCGACCACGGCGCGATCCCTACCAAAGCGATCAAGGTCGATATGGGCGCGATTAGCGCTGCTTTCGGGCATTTGCATGCTCAGTTTGCGCAGGTCGTTCCATGTGCTGCTCATGTCGCCCAGGTCGGTGGGCATATGGAGCTCTACGAGGTTTTTGCGCATGCAGCGGTTCATGAGCAGCGGACGGCCCCTCGGGTCTAGATACAGGATGCCCACGGGAATCACGTTGATGGTCTCGATCGTCGAGAACATGGTGATATCCTCTTGGCGGTTACGGACGTCCATCAAGAGCGCCGCGATGGAACGGAACAGGAAGAACGCTCCCCCTGCGATAAGGACAACGGTCCACGCCGAGCCCATGGCAAAAACCACCGGTGGTGTAACGGCGACAACAAGCAACAGCTCGACCAGCATGACGGGACGACGATAGTGCACCATAAGTACCACGCCATAGGCAAAGATTGCGGCATTGAGCCACAACGCTCCGCCCATTGCCCTGGCGCAAACGTCAAGCGGCGCCACCAGATACGAGCCAGACGACGTGAACAAGATGAGCGCCGAAATCATCAGGTGAAGCACAAGACTCGCCTCGTAGGCGCAAATCACCTTACGGTTATAGGACGAGCGGCGCGATGCGATGAGCGGGACGTGGATCGTCTGCAGACACGCAGCCAGGGCAAAGACAACATCGAGCGCAACGATTTGGGGAAGTATGAGCGAAATCTGCATCGTCACTCACCCGCCCTCGGCATCAAGACGATCATGCGCAGCTGACCGGACTCGCCCTCAAGGCGGTATGCCACGTTGCGCCCTTGCAAAGCGCTTTCGAGCTCTTGCGCAGCGGGCGTCTGCGAAAGATCTTCATCATCGTTGGAAAAAAGTGTGGCGCGCAGCTCGACGCTGCATCGGTCATGGTCGCCCAAGTGATACATAAGTGCCGGATGATCGGTGGTGTAGGCAAAAAACGCAAAGTCATACACGCAGTCGTACAGCGCGCTTACCGTACTGGCGTGCATCGGGCGCCGTATGGCAATAATCGAGGCGCAATCGACATCGATCGTGCGCAGGTCGCTTGCGAGCTCGTTGGCAATGAGCTGAATGCGGTCGCGGTCAAAACCGCTCTCCCCGTGCTGTGCCAACGTGAGCGACCCCTTCCGTTTGCAATAGGCAACGAGCATCTTGGCGCGCTGCAGCATGCGGTAACGCTCGCGCGAAGATTCCTCGTCAGTCAACGGCGGCAGCGAGCTCAACAAGTCGTACATCTCTTCGAGCGCGCGGGCAAGCGCCTGGTCCACGTCTTGGACTAGCAAGGTCTCGGCCTCTTGATCTGCCAAATGTGTCTTAAGGTCGTAGTCGGCGGCAAGCAGCTCGTTTTGGCGTTGCAGCTCCATGCGACGATGTGCCAGTTCGCGATTGAGCTCGTTGAGCTCCGATACGTCTTGGGCAAGCAGGGCCGATCCCCCCAGCAGCGGAAAAGCACGATACATCACATCGGGATCGGACGCCACGGTAAAGGCATGGGCGCGGCCGTGCTCCTGGGTCCGCAGCTCCTCGCGCACGCCTACCGGCATTGGCTTTGACACCGGCGTGGCATAGACCTCCTGCAGGTCGCGCGTTAGAACTTTGAGGTCAAGCGGCAAGGTGTCGAAGATGCCGGCGATATCGTGGTACGACGGAATGACACCGCAATCGAGACAGATTTCCATCGCCACCACGCACAGGATGCAATAGACGAGCGAAAAGTTGAGCCTCCATGCCCAGGGCACGCGCAGAGCATATGAGATGCCAAAGAATGCGCCGCCCAGCAGCACGAGCGCCGCCGTGCCCGAGAAACGTTGGATGCGAAAGGACGAGGACCGACCAACCAGGATAAAAAAGGCCACGAAGTTAAAGGCCGTCCACACGAGGAAGGCGAAATAACCCCGGCCGTACGTGTAATCGTTGCTCCAGGTGTCGCTTGTACGGTCAAAGCGGAAGACCTGCTGGTGAAAATCGTTGGTGAGCACAAATCCGATAAGCAGGATGGCCACAATCCACAGCGCAGCACGGTAGCGGCGACCCAGGCGGCGTTGCTCCAGGCCCGCAAGGCGCAGGCCGCAGAGCTGGTAGAGCAGCGGAATGAGCGTCATGGGCACGTAGTACAGGTACCACAGCAAGGTGGCATAGAACGGCGTGTACGACTTGTACTTGAGAATGACCTCGATCATCCACAGGGCACAGATGGTGGCGATGGCAACAAGGCGGCGGCGCAACACATAGTCCAAACAACGCAGATAGACCAACACGCCCCAAATCGAAAATACAATTGCGGCGACAAGCAGCAGGAGAGGGCTCGAATGGGTGAGCCCATCCACGACCTCTTCGGACACCTCGCTATAGGCGGGCACGGCGTTAGAAAGTTTGGGGTCGAAGGCGAACAGCACCGGCAAGATTGCCAAAAGCATGAGGAACAGCGCGGTGATGGCGCCGGCGATAGCAAAGACGCGGTGACGGTACACCTGATGCGTTATGCCAACAAGGAATCGCGGCATGGCGAAGAGCCTGCCGCCCCTGGGATCCGCAACCGGAGCGGTCCGGGCGGCCGCGTGGCCGATATGTCGCTCGCGGGTACTCATAGTCCCTTTAGTGTACCGACAGGCGGGTCCAAAAAGCGGGCCGCATGTCCCAAAATCCGCAGACGGCAAGACGCCCGGCGAGCAATAACTACTCGCCGGGCGCCTTGGTTAGAAGGCTATGAAGTTGAGTGTCTCAGCTTCCTTAGGACAGGTCCTCACCATTAGAAGCAATAACCTTCTTGTACCAGTCGAAGCTCTTCTTTTTGGAACGCTTGAGGGTACCGTTGCCGGCGTCGTCGCGGTCCACATAGATAAAGCCGTAGCGCTTGGACATCTCACCCGTGCCGGCAGACACCAGGTCGATCGGGCCCCAGGTGGTGTAGCCCAGCAGGTCAACGCCGTCCTCGGTCACCGCATCGCGCATCGCGGCGATATGCTGGCGCAGGTAGTCGATACGGTAGTCGTCGTTGATGGAGCCATCCTCCTCGACAACATCCTTGGCGCCCAGACCGTTCTCGACCACAAACAGCGGCTTCTGATAACGGTCGTACAGGTCGTTGAGGGTGATGCGGAAGCCCAGCGGATCGATGGCCCAGCCCCACTGGCTCTCCTGCAGGTAGGGGTTCTTGGCGCCGGCGAAGGCGTTACCCTGGGTGCGCTCGACATCGGGGTTATCGGCACCGGCAGAGCAGCGGGTGCTGTAATAGCTAAAGCTGATGAAGTCGACGGTGTTAGCGGCCAGGATCTCGCGGTCCTCGTCCGTCATGCCCACATCGATGCCTAGACGCTCGAGCTTCTTGACGGCATATGCCGGGTAGTAGCCGCGGCTCTGGACGTCGACGAAGAAGTAGTTGTCCTGGTTATCGAGCTGCGCCTGGCGCACGTCGCCCGGACGGCAGCTGTAGGGGTAGTAGCTACCCGCGGCGAGCATGCAGCCGATCTTGATCTCGGGGTCGATCTCGTGGGCGATCTTGGTTGCCCAAGCGCTGGCGACGAGCTCGTTGTGGGCGGCCAGGTACTCGACGGCCTTCTTGTTCTCGCCCTCCTCAAAGACCAGACCGGCACCCATAAACGGCAGGTGCAAGATCATATTGATCTCGTTGAAGGTGAGCCAGTACTTCACCAGCCCCTTGTAGCGGGTAAAGATCGTGGTCGCGAGGTTCTTGTAGAAGTCGATGAGCTTGCGGTTGCGCCAGCCGCCGTACTCCTTGATGAGGTGAATCGGGCAGTCGAAGTGCGTGATGGTCACGAGCGGCTCGATGCCGTGCGCCTGACACTCGCGGAATACGTCCTCGTAGAAGGCCAGGCCAACCTCGTTGGGCTCGGTCTCGTCGCCGTTGGGGAAGATGCGGGTCCAAGCCAGGCTCATACGGAAGGTTTTAAAGCCCATCTCGGCAAAGAGAGCGATGTCCTCTTTGTAGTGGTGATAGAAATCGATGCCGGTCTGCGCGGGATAGTAATAGCCGTCCTCGAAGTCGAGCATTTTACGCTGGCCGGAGACCACCGCATAGCGCTCGGGGCCGTGCGGAGCCACGTCCACGTTGGCCAGGCCGCGGCCGTCCACGTCGTAGGCACCCTCGCACTGGTTGGCAGCCGTTGCGCCGCCCCACAGGAAGTCATTACGGAAAGCCATACATCGATCCTTTCACACGCTGTTTGTCATAGGCTCAGTATCTCTATAAACGGCACGTCGCTCAACGGCAACGGCGCAGGTCGACACTTCTTTTCGCTCCCGCATATCGGCAGACGGTGCGCTCCTGACACTTTTTGATACCTCGCGTGCACGAAAAAGCACCCGCCCACACGCCGCGAACGTCAAGTGAGTAGACTTTTTGGCAAAACTCAACCAGACCCGCCTTTGACGCCATCAAAACCGCAGGTAGCTTACCTGGCATGTTCCGGCGTGGTCAGACTAAGCCAAAAAGTCTACTCACTTGCAAAAAAGGGCGCCTCCACAACAGCGAAGGCGCCCTCGGGTGGCAGACCATTTGACTGAATAGGAAAGAAAGGAAAAAATAGGAAAGAAAGGAAAGGAGACTTATGACTGAAACCATCTTCTCCCCCTCATTTGGAAATCGCCCATCCTATCTCGTCGGGCGCGAAACTGTAATTTCGACATTCATATCCGGCCTTGAGCAGGAACCGGGCAATCGCGACCGAGCCATGCTCATGCTTGGACAGCGAGGCAGCGGCAAGACAGTTCTTCTGTGGGAACTTGCCGACCGCGCACGCAAGCTCGGCTTTGTTGTCGCCACGCCTACCGTAGCCTCCGAGGATATGCTCGAGCGCATTGTCGAGAAAATCCAAGAAGCAGGCAAACCTTACGTCAACAAACGCCGCCTTCCCAAACTCGCGAGCGGCAGCCTAAGTGTTTTCGGGCTCTCGGCAGGCCTCGAGTTCACACGAGACGTGCAGGAGACCAAGAGCTTTCAGTTCAAGCTCACGCAGCTCGCGCGCAAACTGACCGAGCAGGGGCACGGCATCCTCATCCTCATCGACGAGCTCCAAGCAAATTCACCCGAGATCAGACAGCTCGTCACCGCCTATCAAGAGCTGGTCGGCGAACGACTCAACGTCGCGCTCGTCATGGCGGGCCTTCCGGGAGCCGTCTGCGCAACACTCAATGACCGTGTGCTGACATTTCTCAACCGCGCTCGAAAGGTCACGCTCGAGCCACTTTCGGTCGGAGATGTCGATACCTATTACCAGCGGGCTTTCGATGAGCTCGGCCTTGATATTCCAAGCGATCTTCGCCTCCGTGCCGCTCGCGCAACCCAAGGCTCGCCCTATATGCTGCAACTCATCGGCTATAACATCGCCAATCGCTGCAGGACAGGCGAACGTGCGACGCAAGGGTTAATCGACGGAGCCATCGAGGCGTCGAAAGTCGATTTCGAAAACGATGTGTGCGAAACGACGCTCGCCGCGCTGTCAGACCAAGACGTCGCGTTTCTCTCCGCAATGACTGATGACGAAGACGCTGTGTCTCGCATTTCTGATGTTGCGAAGCGCATGTCAGTCACACCCGACTATGCGCAAAAGTATCGCCGGCGCCTCATCGACGCCGGCGTTATCGAGCAGGCGCGCCGCGGCTACGTGCGCTTCGCCGTCCCCTATATGGCTGATTACCTGCGCAGCCAGCTCTAGGCAACCACCGCAAAGGGGACAGGCACCTTTGTGGTGGGTTGGGCCCGCTTGTCTCGATCTGTAACAGTTAGGCCGTCAAAACCGGGCTTGGCGTTACAGATTGAGATTGTTCGGGCGGCCCCCGTGGTTCGTCTTGATCTGTAACAGATAGAGACGATTTAGCGCGCCAACTGTTACAGATTGAGACGGAAGACCCTAGTCCACGGTGATGTCGAGGTTCTTGCCGACGAGACCTACGTAGCCGCCCTCGGCAGCCTTGGGACTATCTGCGTGGCAGAGAACCCACTTGTCGGCCTTCCAGTAGCAGTAGCTATCACCGGCCGCGGGCATGTCGGCCGCAGCCTCGGGGCGCGGACCGTTGGTGCCGGCGGGCAGCGCAACCATCACCTGGAAGCCACCGTCGTCGACCATGCACGGCGTGTAGTGCAACGTGGTGGCGTAGACCTCGACGAGCGTGCCGGCGGGCGCGCGGAACGCCTTGACCTGCGCGGTGTCGAGCTTGCCGTCGACAATCTGCTCACGCTTGGCGAGCAGCAGAATAAAGTCGCGAGCACCCAGGTTGAACTCGCTCGCGCGGTGATACTCCAAGCAGTTGAGCTTCGTGTTGTGGCCGTTGCACCAGCCCAGCTGGAACGGACGGCCGCCATACATGAGCAGGCCGAGCGCATCGGCGCCCTCGACCTGCTCCAGCTCAGGCGCGGAGGCCACGTACTTGCTGCCCTCGGGGATGGGCGTTGCGGAGAGCGCCTCGACGAGCGGGGCGGTCAGGCTGGACGGGACGTCATCCCACACGCGGCCATAGGGTTTGAATTCGGGGTCGGTAACAGAGTAGATATGCATGTTCGCTCCTGTTCGTTTGTGTGATATTACGAACATTCTAGAACAATCACGCGCGGTTTTAAACGTCCGCCATGTCCGCTCAACAAAAAGGCACCCCCGCATAAGCGAAGGCGCCCAGTGAACTCATTTTGAGCGACGAAACCTTTACGCCTGCTGATAGTGCAGGTGTGCCTCATCGATATCGATCAGATCGCGGTCGAGATAGCGACGCGCGAGCCAATTTGCCATAGGGAGATTCTGGTCCAGGTAGTTACCGCACTCTTCGGGAGCGGCACCGGGGACATCGCCCTCGAAGCCAGCAACAAACTCGAACAACTCGCGCACGAGCGGCAAGATCTCCTCACTCGTCACCTCGCCAAACACAACCAGGTAAAAGCCCGTGCGGCAGCCCATAGGGCCAAAGTAGACAATACGGCTCGACCACTCGGCATGGTTGCGAAGGAACGTCGCGCCCAGATGCTCGATGGTGTGGCACTCGGCCGTGTTCATAACCGGTTCTTTGTTGGGCGTGGTCAAGCGCAGGTCAAAGGTGGTGACGGCGGCACCGGTCGCCGGATCGCGGTCGACGCGGCTCACATACACGCCGGGCTCAAGCAGCAGATGGTCAACGGAAAAACTCGCGATGCGCTCCATGGCAGATCCTCTCGGTAGTCAATTTGGGACAGGGCTCTTTTAGCTGGTCGCAACAATCCCACCCATGATAGCAGTCAAAAAAGCCCCGTCCCAAATGACTACTTTGGGACGGCGCGCCGCGCAGCCGATAATATCGACCGTTCAGCATCTAGTTTTCTGACCCCTCACCTATTGATGCTGCGTCGTCCGCAATGCAGAGCGTGCGAGCAGCTCAACAGCCAAAAACCCGGCAGCGACTGTAATCGCCACCAGACCAATAGATGGCCTGCACTTACAGCACCTGCAAACAAGTTGCGACGGCACCGTAGATATTGGCGTCGTTACCCAGCTGCGCCGGGACCACGTGCGGACGAGGCATATCTTTCAGAAAACCAGTGTAGTGCGCCATGACGTCATCCATCTTACGGTCGAGCGCCTCGAACAGCGCGGGATGGCAGCTGATGCCACCACCAATCGCGAAGACTGCCGGGTCGATGACGCACTGCAGATTCACAAGCACACGATCAAACAGCTCAGCATAGGCATCCAATCCGCGCTGCACGGCGGCGACTTCGGACGCGCTCCCATGCTCCAGTAGCTCGAAGATCCGTCGGCCATCGAGGGCCTCCAGTTCAGCTTCATCCGAAATGCCAAGTTCGACTGCCACGAGATTCTGCAGGCCGTGCCATCCGCTCGAAGTCGCGAACGTATCACGATGATCAAGCGGTTCGCTTACGTTGTTGGACAGGAAGCTGAACTCGCCCGCGAAGCCGCCCGCACCTGTCAGCACCCGGCCGTCAACCACGATGCCTCCGCCGATGCCCGTACCGATTACCGCCACGCAACCCACGTCCACGCCGCGCAACGCGCCGGCAGCGTACTCGCCAAGCGCACAGCTTTTGCCGTCGTTGACAACGGTCACGGGCAGCCCCAGCCGTTCGCGCAGCGCTCGGCCAAGCGGAAACCCGTCCATGTACGGCAGCGCACCACCGCGATGGATCGTCCCGTCTGGATCGACCTCGTAACCGAAGATGCCACCTGGGGCCGAGATGCCCACGCCTACAACCTGTCCGCGATACGGCCCTACGAGTGCCGCGAGCGCGTCGACCAGCTGATCGGCCGAGATAAACGCCGTCGGAATCGAACCACGGTCACCAAACTCGTAGTTCTCATTCACAATCGCCCATTTGACGCTCGTTCCGCCGATATCAATTCCAAACAGCTGCCTCATGGCCGCTCCCCTCTCGCTCAATGCGTCTACATGCTCGCAGGCTCTTCCATAAAGGCCATGAGCCTGCGGTTGAGCAGACGACCCCAAAACGTGCAGATACCGCCCGCCAGGAGCGCGGCGGCTACGGTGCCGATACCGATGCCCACCGCAGCACCCGTACGCACAAGCCCGTAGACCAGTGAGATGCCCACACAGCTCCCGTCAAAGAAATACTTCGCCTTACCAAATTCACAGTGAAACACCTGGGAGAGCGTCTGCACCATGCCGTCGGGCGCAACGGGAACGAGCCGCGCGGAGACGATCGGCGTCACGCCGAGCGCTGTGAACGATACGGCGATGACCAGCATGACCAGGCCATCGATGAGTCCCGTTGCGGTAAATGGAAACAGCCAGATATCCAGCACGTCGATGAAAACGCTAAACAGCAGACTGACGGGTATCTGCAAGAGAATCTTGACATCCGGGTAGCGCACCAGGAGAAGCTGGGCAACCACGAATACGCAGTACACGATAAACGATGCCGTACCGAGGCTCAAACCCTCGATGATATACATCAGGTACGGCACCGTACTCATGGGCGCTACACCAAGCCCCGTGCGTGCATTCATTACAACGCCGCAGCTCAGGAATAGAATCCCACATACGTAGACCATCATTCGACGCGTTGGACTCTACCGCATCACATCACTCTCTCGTTCGCATCTTCACCTATCGGCACGAATAGCGCTCCGTAACATCGCCCCAAGGCGTCACTCGTACGCAATCGTCGCCTCGACGGCATGGCGCCAGCCGGCGATCTTTCTGGCGCGTTCGTCAGCGGGCATCGACGGCTCCACGATGCCGCGGGCGCCGTAGACATCGACGACATCGCGCGTGTACATGCCCAGCGCGATGCCGCAGGCCCAGGCCACACCCAGGCCGCTCATCTCGTCATTGCTCGCGATGCGGATGGGCGAGCCAACCAAGTCGCTCTCAAACTGCATCAGGTACGCGTCGCGCGTGGGACCGCCGTCAACACGAAGCTCTGCCAGCGTTGCACCCGAATCCTCGACCATCGCATCGATCACGTCAAAGATCTGATAGGCGATCGACTCGTCGGCGGCCTTCACGAACTCCGCGCGACCCGTGGTGCGCGTCATGCCAAAGACGCAGCCCTCGGCGTCACTCGCCCAGTGCGGCGCGCCCAAACCGGTAAACGCCGGCACAAAGTAGACGCGGCTCGCCGGATTGGCGGCGTAGCACAGGTCGGTAACTTCCTCGGGGTTATTGATGAGTTCCAGATCGTCGCGCAGCCACGTCTTGACGGCGCCGGCGTAGCTCACGTTGCCCTCGAGCACGTACTCGGTCACGCCGTCCATACGCCATGCGAGCGAGCTCGAAAGCCCGTGCGAGCTGGCGACAAACTCGTTGCCGACGTTCATCATGACCGAGCTGCCGGTGCCATAGGTCGCTTTGGCCATGCCGCGGCTATGGCAGCCCTGCGCGAACAAGGCGGCATGGCTGTCGCCGAGCACGCCGTGAATGGGCACGGGTGCCGGCAAAAAGCCGCCCAGGTCCGTCATGCCGAACAGGCCATCGGAATCGGTCACCTGCGGCAGGCAGGCCACGTCGACGCCAAAGGCCTCGCACACCGGCTCGCTCCAGCAGCCACGTCGCAGGTCAAAGAGCTGCGTGCGGCTGGCGTTGGACCAGTCGCAGCGAAACTCCGCGCCGCCCGTGAGCGTCCAGACCACCCAGGCATCGATGGTGCCCAGACACAGCTCGCCTGCCGCGGCAGCCTCGACAGCAGCGGGAACGTTCGCGATGATCCAAGCCATCTTGCCCGCCGGGTAGTAGGGCGAGAGCACCAGGCCCGTCGTGTCGCGCACCAGCTCGGCCACACCCCCGCGCGCGGCCAGCTTATCGCACAGCTCGCGGGCGCGGGCGCACTGCCACACTACGGCGTCGCACAGCGGCTCGCCCGTCGCGCGGTTCCAGGCAACGGTGGTCTCGCGCTGGTTGGAGATGCCGATGCCGGCGATGTCGGCAGGGTCGACCCCGGTCTCCTCCACCACGGCACGTGCCACGGCCAACACGTTGGCGGCAATCTCGGCCGGATCATGGCTCACCCAGCCGGCCTCGTTGACAATCTGGCGATGCGAGCGATCGGCACGATGAATCAAATGGCCGCCCTCGTCCACCAGCAGTGCCTTGGTGCCCTGCGTGGATTGATCGATTCCGATGATGTATTTGCTCATGTACTCTCCCATTCCTTCCGCCAAATCAAAGACGACTGGCGGACAAGGAGCGAGCGGCCGTCAAGTGCCGCAGATTGCCGTGAAAGAGGAGCGCCGCGTACTTTGCGTACGCAAGCGACGGTTTGAACGGCAAGGTGCGGTGCTTGGCGGCCGCGCAGCGTCTGTATCTACTAGTTGCCGAGGAACTCGGCGACAGTCTGCGCAATTCCGGCACCCGTCAGGCCGTAGTGTGCAAAGACCTCGGGGCTCGTGCCGGTGATGACCGGTGCGTCGGGCAGGGAGAGGCACTTGACCGGACGCGGGCAATGCTCGCCCACCACCTGCGCGACCATAGAACCCAGGCCGCCGAAGGGGCTGTGCTCCTCGACCGTCACGACGGCGCTCGTGGCACCGGCAGCCTCAATCACGGCCTCGGCGTCAAGCGGCTTGACGCAATACATGTCGAGCACCGTTGCCGAGATGCCCTGCTCGGCCAGCAGGTCGGCAGCGTCCACGGCATGGCGGACCATCTCGCCGGTGGCGACGAGCGTCACATCGGTGCCGCGACGCACCCAGGTGGCGCGATCCATCTGGAACGGGCACTCGTCCTCGGTGTACACGTCCTCGACCGGGTTGCGGCCCACGCGAATGTAGGCCGGCTTGTTGTCGGCGACCAGGGCCCGCACGAGCTCGGCGGTCTGGAAGCGGTCGCTCGGCAGATACACGCGCATGTTGGGAATCGCACTCATAGCGGCGATATCCTGCGCGGAGTGGTGGCTCATGCCCAGGGCGCCGTAGGACACGCCGCCCGAGATGCCGATGAGCTTGACGTTGGTGTTGGAGTACGAGACATCAACCTTGCACTGCTCATACGAGCGCGTGGTCACAAAGGACGCCGGCGAGGCGGCCCAGGCCTTCTTTCCGCACGAAGCCATGCCGGCGGCGATGCTCACCAGGTCCTGCTCGGCAATGCCGACCTCGACGGACTGTTGGGGATACTGATCAAAGAACGGCATGAGCGATGCGGAGCCGCGGGAGTCGGAGCATAGGACGACGATGTCCTTATCGGTCTTCGCGGCCTCGAGCAGCGTGTCGCAGATAACCTTGCGATTGGCGATCTTGTTAGCCATTGACGGCCTCCTTATGGGCAGCGAAATCGGCGATGATCTGGGCATATTCCTCATCGTTGGGCAGGTGATGGTGCCAGGCGGCCTTGTCCTCCATGACGGGCGAGCCATAGCCCTTCACCGTATTGAGGATGATGACCGTGGGCTTGCCGCAGGTCTCGGCCGCAAGCGTCAGCGCGGCGTCGATGGCCCGGACGTCGTTGCCCGGAATGGAGAGCACGTTCCAACCGAAGGCGGCCCAGCGCTCCTCCTGCGAGTCCTGCTTCATAACATCCTCGGTACTGCCGCTGATCTGCAGGCGGTTGCGGTCCACGAGTGCGCACAGGTTATCGAGCTGGTAGTTGCCGCCGCTCATGGCGCCCTCCCAGACCGATCCCTCGGCAAGTTCCCCGTCGCCCATGATGGTGTAGACGCGGTAGTCGCGGCCGTCCATCTTGCCGGCGAGCGCCATGCCCACGGCCACGGGCAGGCCGTGACCCAGCGAGCCCGAGTTCATCTCGATGCCCTTGAGCTTGTTGTTGGGGTGGCCGATGTAGGGGCTGCCGAACTTGGAGAAGCGGGCCTTGACGTCATCGAGGTCAAGATAGCCCTCGTGGCAGAGCACCGCGTAGTAGGCTTCCATGGCGTGGCCCTTGGAGAGCACGAAGCGGTCGCGGTTGGGATCGTCGACGGTCTCGGGCGAAATGTTGAGGTGGTTGGCGTAGAGGGTCATGAGGGCGTCGATCACCGACATGTCACCGCCGATGTGGCCGCCAGCGCCAGCCATGATGATATCGACGCAATCGCGGCGAAGGTCCCAACGCAGGGACTCAAGCTCTTCGATAGTTGCCATTTCTACTCTCCTCGCAGGTAGGCTTTAACGTCTTCTTCGATGGGGTCGTACAGGTCGGGGGCAATACCGAGGTACTTGCACGCCTCGTAGAGCACCGGCACCACGTTGGCGTGAATAGCGACGCAGTGGTGGATGTAGGGACCCTCGACGATTTTGGCCTCGAGGCGCTTGAGGTTGTCGACCTCGACCCACAGATAGGTGCCCATGCCAGCCGGGCCGTCGATGCCGCGAGCGTTGCCCAGCAGCAGCGAGTACTCGCCGTTGTCGCCGTCAAAGCGGGCAAGGGTGAGATCGCCGTGCTTGGCCTCGGCCGTCAGCGCACCGGGGTGATCGAAAGCCAGCGGGTAGGTGAGCTTGGGCTTGACGGCCGCGCAGCTGCAGGGCCAGGGGCCACAATGCTGCAGCAGCTCGCCGTTCTCATTGTCGGGATGGCGCACGGTCCAGTCGGCGAACATGCCGCGGTGACGGCCCAGGTCGGCGGCCTCGACCATCAGCGCGGTGATGGCGCCGTGGATATCGGTCTCGCATACGATAGGAATGCCCATCTCGTTGAGGATGGCGTTGGCAGCGCAGGGCATAATGCCCAGCTCGTCCTGCAGAGCGTTCCAGCACTGAATGGCGCCGGCGTTGCAACCGTACTTCTCGACCAGGCGCTTCATGGCGATGGCAAGACCGGCGACCGCGGGAACCTTATCCTCGGGGATGCAGATCTCAAAGCTGTCGTTGATGTGGGCAAGCATGGTAGCCATGGCCTGCTCGTCGGCCTGGGCGTCGCGCACGGCCTGGACAAGCTCGGTCATGGGAATGGGCGAAAGCTGGATGTTGAACTTCTCGAGCAGCTCGCCCTCGTTGCACATGGTCGACCAGAAGTCGAACGGACGGGTGGCCATCTGCAGGATGCGGGTGTGCTTGAAGGTCTTGACCACGTTGCACACGGCCAAGAAGTCCCAAACGCCGCGCTCGAACTCGGGATCGGTCAGGCGGCAGTTGGTCATGTAGGTGAAGGGAACCTGGAAGCGGCGCAATACTTTGCCGGTGGCGAACAGGCCGCACTGGCTATCGCGCAGGCGGGTGCCGTCGGGCTCGGGGCGCTCGTCGCGCGGGCCCCACAGCAGCACGGGTAGGCCGAGCTCGCGGGCAAGGCGAGCGCAAACGTACTCGGTGCCAAAGTTGGCGTGGCACAGCATAATGCCATCGACGCCCTCGGCGCGGAACTTCTTGACGATAGGCTCAATGTGGCTGTCGTCGAACAGCAGGCCCTCGTCATTGATGTCGTCGATATCCACGATGTCGACGCCGATCTCACGCAGGCGATCAGCCGTCAGGCCGCGATACTTGATTGCGTCCGGCGCGCTAAAGATACTGCGGCGCGTGGGCACAAAACCGAGCTTGATCTTGTCCATGTACGTCCTCCCCTAATCACATGTTCAGTAAACAGACGCATGTTTCGTTTTGTTCTGTTTACTAAATTTTTACTCCAGTGTTTAGAAGTTTAACGCGAAATACTCGTGGGCGGTAGAGAAATCAGCCTAAACGGTATGTAAACAAACTGAACATACAAGGGCAACAAAAAGAGGGCCCCGAAGGACCCCTTTTGGATGACGTTATTTTTCTGCCTTAGCGAGCTTTGCCGCCCTGCGGCCCGGCGTTGCCTTTGCCTAGATCTCACGCACGCTCTGACGCTCGACAAAATAGGTCGATACGGCTGTCTTGCAGGTATAGCTCTTGGGATTGCGGATGTTGCCCACCAGGCGGCGCACCGCGATCTCGCCCACCTCGTGCTTGGGAACGTGCACCGTGGTGAGCGGCGGGTTGGAGAAGGCACCCAGAGATAGGTCGTCAAAGCCGATGATCGAGACATCCTCGGGCACGCGAATACCGTGCTCGTTGAGCGCGCGCATGGCACCCACGGCGAGCACGTCGTTTTCGGCAAAGAAAGCCGTCGGCAGGTCGTCGCGCGAGACGCTGTCGAGCCATGCGCCCATGTCGCGATAGGCGCCCTCGAGCGTGGTGCCCAGCGTAACGCGCCATGTCGGGTTGGCCTCAAGGTCTGCGTCCTCAAGCGCTTGGCGATAGCCGCGCTCGCGATCCTTAAAGTTGCGGATGCGAAGGTCGCCTGCCAGATAGCCGATCTGCCTGTGACCTTTCTCGATGAGGTGATCCACGGCGCGCAGCACCGAGTCGGTGTTGGCAATGACCACGGCATCGAAGTACTGACGATCGCTCCAGCCATCGAGCACGATCAGGTGGGCGGCAGCGTTGGCAAACAGGGCGTAGTCTTCCTCACCCAGCTCGGTACCCATCAGCACGATAGCGGCGGACGGATCGGCGATCAGGCCCTCGACCTGCGGACGCACGGCGTCCAAGTCGCTAAAGTCGAGCGAGACAAAGCTCGTGCTCATGCCGTGACGACGCGCCTGGCGCTCCACGCCCTCGATGACCGCGGGATGGAAGGTACTCTCGTCCAGAATGGCGCCCGTCTTGCGCGCGAGCACAAACTGAATGCTCTCAAGCTGCGTCGACTGCTGATAGCCAAGCGATTGCGCGCACTCCAGGATGACCTTGGCGGTCTCTTCACTCACGCTGCGCTTGCGGTTGAGCGCGTTGGACACGGTCGCAGGCGAAAAACCGGTGATGCGGCTGATCTCGCGAACACTTGCTTTGGCCATTGTTCCCCCTAGCAACGGCCGTGGCGGAGCATCGCAACTTGATGACTCGACAACTAAACGACCGCAAATTCAATCTAAACAGAATAGTAAATGTTTATGAGCTAGTTTAGCCTGTTGTCAAGCGAAGTGGCACGACTATTCCCCCAACGGGCACATTTACTCGGTAGCTAAAAAAGCCCCGTCCCAAATTGACTACATGGGGCGGGGCACGGAAATCATTTAGCCAAGGATACGAGCCATGCGCGTCTTGAACTCGGAAAGGAAGCGCGGGGCATCCACGGTCAGCGCCACAAGCGCGCTCTTGTCCGGATCGGACAGGCGATGCTCGTCGCAAATGGTGCGGCCGCGATACTCGCCCAGCAGATCAACACGCAGATTGCAGCCGAGCGCACCCACGAGCGTGGGGTCGATCGCCACGGCGACGGCCAGCGGATCGTGCAGCGCACAACCACCCAGGTAGGGTGCGTTCATCTCGTACGAGCCAATGTAGTGCTCGACCATGCTCGCAAACGCACAGCCCGCCATGGTGCCCGAGCCCGTCCAGCCGGCAATGTCGCGGCGTGTAAGCACCACGCGATGCGTCACGTCCAGACCCACCATGGTGAGCTTGCGGCCCGAGCGCAGCACGGCATCGGCCGCCTCGGGATCGCTTGCCATGTTGGCCTCGGCGCCCGCGCTCACGTTGCCGGGCACGGTCAGGGCGCCGCCCATCACCACCACGCGGCCGATAGACATCACCGCCGCCGCATCGCGCTCCAGGGCAAGCGCCAGGTTGGAGAGCGGGCCGGTCGCTACGTAGACCAGATCGGGACCATAAGTGCGCGCGGCATCGATTAGATAATCGACTGCAGCGTTGCCATCGACCGACGTCGCCCCCACCGGCTCGTAGGGCGACGCGGGCACGCTCGCGCCGCCGATGCCATTCTTGCCGTGAATGAGTACGGTGGACGCCGGCGGCGTATAGGGCTCAGTCGCCTGCAGAGGACGGTCGGCACCCAGGTACACCGGCACCTCGGGACGGCCCAACAGGTCAAGCACCGCCAGGCAGTTGCGCGCCGACTGGTCGACGCGCACGTTGCCAAAACACGTGGTAATGCCCACGAGCTCAACCTCGGGGCTCGCGATGGCATAGGCAAGCGCCATCGCATCGTCCACACCCATATCCAGATCAAGGATCAGCTTCTTGGTTGCCATTGGTCTACTCCGCTTCTCCGTCTTGTACTAAATCGTCTAAATCAAACACGCGCTCAACTTCGGCACGCGTGGGAATCGACTGCTGCGCGCCCAGGCGCGACACCGTCACTGCCGAGGCGCGAGCACCCGCGGCCATGCACTCAAAGAGTGGCAAGCCCTCCAAACGAGCCGCAGCAAGCGCACCGATAAATGTATCGCCCGCGGCCGTCGTATCGACCACCGCGCTCGAAAGCGCCGGCATGCGCAGCAGCTCGCCGTCGTCGCCGAGCGTAACCGAGCCGGCGCCGCCCAGCGTGATGACCGCGGCGCCGGCACCCTTGGCGAGCAAGGCATCGAGCGCCGCGACGCAGCTCGCATCGTCTGCAGGCAAGATGCCCGTCAGTACCTGGCACTCAGTCTCGTTGGGACAGACCAGGTCGACTGCAGACCAGACCTCCGCAGGCACTTCGCAGGCAGGCGCTGGATTAAAGACCGTATAGAACCCCAGCTCGTGAGCGCAGAAAAGCGCCTCGACAGTCGCCACAAGGTCACATTCGCCCTGGGCGATAAAGACGCTTCCGGCAGCCGGGGCAATATCGCTGGCGTCGCCGTCGAGCTCATCGGCCACCAGACGCCTCAGCACGCGGGCAACGTCCTCGCCCGCAAGTGCATGGTTGGCGCCCGGCGACAGCACGATGCGGTTATCGCCCTCACAGCGAATGATGGTCGCCGTTCCCGTCTCCACATCGTCGCGACACGCCACAAAGTCACAGTCCACGCCAGCATCTTGGAGCCCCGCCACGAGCGACGAGCCAAACGCGTCGCGGCCGACCGCGCCGATCATGCACGTGCGCGCACCCATGCGCGCAGCTGCTACGGCCTGGTTGGCGCCTTTGCCGCCGGCGTTGGTGATAAACCCGCTGCCGCCGACGGTCTCGCCCGCACGCGGCATGCGCTCGCACGCCACCGAAAGGTCCATGTTCATGCTGCCGAACACTGCAACGATGCCGCAATCTGCCATGGAAACCTCCTCGTCCGCGGGCTCTGCACCCGCTATCGGCCGTCAATCGTGCACTCTCGCACCTCTATAACTTTAGTTCACTTTGATGTGGACGCGCGCTTGAGCTTACGCCAGCAGCAAGCATTCACAGGAGTAGGCGGCTACAATGAAAGCGTGCTGATTATTCTCGTCATTGGATGATGTTTTATGGAACAATTCCCGCGATCGAGCTCGCGCAGCTCACGCCATGCGAGCGATCAACAAGCGCCGCACGAACGTTCGCGCACTAACCGCCAAACCCCCGAGCCGCGCCGCGCTGCAGGCTCCCATCGCTCGCCCGCCAACAAGGGCGCCCGCACCGACAGCGCCGCAAAAGAACAGGCGCCCACGCGTCCCAAATCTCGCTACATCCCCGCCCTCGACGGCCTTCGCACGCTCGCCGTTGTCGCGGTGGTGCTCTATCACCTCAACCTCACGTGGGCACAGGGCGGCCTGCTCGGCGTCACGATCTTCTTTGTGCTCTCGGGATACTTGATCACGCGCCTGCTCATCAACGAAATAGCAAAGACCGGTCGTATCGATCTTAAGAGCTTCTGGATCCGCCGCATCCGTCGCCTGTTCCCCGCCGTGGTAACCGTCGTGGTGGTGACCTGCGCACTGTGCACTGTCTTTAACCATGTGATGCTCACCAAGATGCGCCCCGACATCCTGCCGTCGCTGCTGTTCTTTAATAACTGGTGGCAGATTATGCAGGACGTTTCGTACTTTAACGCCTTGGGCGACCCCTCGCCGCTCACGCACTTTTGGTCGCTTGCCATCGAGGAACAGTTCTATCTTATTTGGCCGCCACTGCTGTTTGCCATGGTATCCATGCATGTGAGCAAGCCCAACACGCGCCGCGTGGTCCTGGGCCTTGCCGCGGTATCCGCCCTCGCCATGATGGTGCTTTACAACCCTGCCGCCGACCCCAGCCGCGTGTACTACGGCACCGACACCCGCGTGTTCTCGTTGCTGCTGGGTGCCTGGATGGCCTTTATTCCCGATCGCGACCTGGCGCCTGCGCGCCTTGTCCGCCATCTGGGGCTCGACCGACTGGCCGGCGCCGACAAGCACGACAAGTCAAAGAGCGACACCGCCGAGGCCGCCACGACAAAGCCAAGTGAGCCCGCACGCTTTTGGTCCTCCCCCGCATCCATCGATTTGATGGGCGTCGTTGGCCTGGTCGGACTCGCCGCCATGGTCGCGCTCACCAACGGCTATACCGCGTTTCAGTATCGCGGCGGCACGCTGCTGTGCTCCATCCTCACACTGATGGTTATCGCGGCATGTGTGCAGCCCCAGGGCATGGTCGCACGGGCCTTGGCCGCCGAGCCGCTCGTATGGATCGGCAAGCGCTCCTACAGCATCTACCTGTGGCATTATCCGCTGCTGCTCCTCATGAACCCGGTCGCCAACATTAACGACACGCCCTGGTGGCACTACATTTTGCAGGTGTTGTTGGTGGTCGCCGTGGCCGAGTGCTCCTATCGCTTTATCGAAACGCCGTTTAGGAAGGGCGCTTTTGGGCGCACCGTTTCCGAGCTCCGCGACGGCACCACCACGCCCGCCGGCTGGATGCGCGCACATGTCCCCACCTGCGCCGTTTGCGCCATCGTGCTTGTTGTGGCGCTGGGCGGCCTGGTCTTTGTGCCCGACACATCCGCGCTGAGCGGCGAGGGCGCCGAAATCCTAAACAAGGAGGCCAAAAATGCAAAGCCTCAAGATCAGCGGGCGGCCGATGACACCGACAAAGATGACGACGGCTTCCCCGACGGAGCCTACGACCTGCTAATGATTGGCGACTCCGTGTCCCTGCGCGCCGTCGATGCCTTTGACGGCGTGTTCCCGCACAGCCACATCGATGCCGAAAAGGGCCGCCAGTTTGATGCGGGCCGCGCGACATTTGAGGGCTATATCCAGCAGAACCTTGCCGGCAAGATCGTGGTCTTTGCCCTGGGCACCAACGGTTTGGTAACGGACGCCCAGGTCGACGCGATCATGGCCGACGCCGGTGATCAACGTATTGTCGTGTTTGTAAACACGCGTAGCCCGCAGCCGTGGGTCGGGTCCACGAACCAGGCCATCGCCAACGCCGCTACGCGCTACAAGAATGTACGCGTTATCGACTGGTACGGATACAGCACAAATCGCAACGACCTGTTCGATGGCGACGGCACGCACCTGTCGACTACCGGCGTGACCGAGTACCTTAAGCTTATCCACGATGCCGTCAAGAAGGACCTACCCGTGCACCCCGAGGACCACGTTAACGATCCGCAGCCGGCGGCTGTCAAATCCGCTGCCGAGGCACTCGTCAACGCCCTCGCCTACAAACCGCACAAGCTAGGCACCGACAAGTAACGCACAGCCAAATCTGCTTACAATCCGGCACTTGGGACCACTTCCGCGACTTACAAAGCCGCCTCTGGGCTGTTAATTCACCCCAGAGGCGGCTTTATAGCTGCACATCGGTATATAACTAGCACCCTATAGCAGACAAAAACAGGCCGCAGCCCATGGCGGCGGCCTGTTTAGAGTCCAAGAGAGGTGCTACGCGCTGTAACCCATCGCTTGCAGAACAAACATGACGACCGTCAGCACCGTAATAACGCCGATAGTCGCCCAAGTGAGCACATTCCACACACGGCCGTTGCGGTTGGCGCCCATAATGTGTCGATCGGCGGCAATAACCACCTGGAACACCAGAACCACGGGCAGCAACACGCCGTTGATGACCTGCGAGGTCATCATAATCTGGAACAGGTCGACGCCGGGCATGAGCACCAGCACGGCAGAAATGCCAATGATTGCCGTAATGATGCCGCGATAGACCGGGGCCTCGTCCCAGCTGCGATCGGCACCGCGTTCCCAGCCAAACGCCTCGCAGATAGCGCTGGACGTAACGCCCGGCAGCACACAGGCGGCCAAGAAGCTCGCCGCGACCAGGCCCGAGGCAAACAGCACCGTGGACCACTGGCCCGCAATGGGCTCCAGCGCGCGGGCAGCGTCTGCAGCGTCGCTAATCTGAATGCCCGCGGGGAACAATACCGTACCGGTCGTGATGATAATAAAACCGGCAATGACATCGGCGGCAATCGAGCCGCTCACGGTATCGATGCGCTGCAACACGATATCGTCCTCGCCTGCATTCTTATCGACCACGTTGTTCTGTGCCAGGAAAATCATCCAGGGCGCGATGGTGGTACCGATCGTCGCGACCACAAGCGACACGTAGCTGGGGTCATTTTGAATGTTGGGTACAACCAGATCGACCGCCACCTCGCCCCAACTGGGACCAGCCATAATTGCAGCGACAATGTAGGTCACAAACACGCAGCTCACCAGCAACAGAATCTTCTCGATGCGCTGGAAGCTACCCGACATGGTAAGCATCCAAACCATCAGCGCCACAAGCGGCACCGAGATGCTCGCCGGCACGCCAAAGAGGGCAAGGCCGCTCGCGATACCCGCAAACTCCGAAATGGTCACGGCTGTGTTGGCAATCAGCAGCGCCGCCATGGCCAGCACGCTCTTGCGCACGCCAAAGCGCTCGCGAATGAGCGAGGCCAGGCCCTTGCCCGTTACGCAGCCGCAACGTGCCGCGGTCTCCTGCGTCACGATGAGCAGCACGGTCATGACGGGAAGCATCCAGAGCATCTTGTAGCCATAGCTGGCACCGGCGCTGGAATACGTGGCGATGCCGCCGGCGTCATTGCCCGAAAGCGCCGCCAGAAGGCCAGGACCCATGGCACCAAAGATGGCCGCGATGGTCAGCTTTTGCTTGGTGCCCTGCTTTTGCTTGCTATTTTGCACGCGACCACCTAACCCATGACCGACATGGTGAGCAGCACCGCAGCGGCACAGTACGCCACGCACGAGATCATGACGGCAATGACGTTCATGGCGGTACCCGACGTATTGAGGTCGTGCTCGTCACGCCAGAACAGCACCATCAGGTAAATCACAGCGCTCATGTTACCAATCAGGCAGACGATGGCCGCGATGTTAAAGCAGCCGGTAAAGAGCTGCTCCTCAAGCATGGGCGCGTCGGGGAACGCCGTGGTGCGCACCAGCTGAGCGCACAGGTAGGTCACGAGCGACAGGATCAGGCCCATGCCCGTGCTCTGGAAGAAGAATCCCAGATACGGCTTGGGTTCATCGTCATGGCCGTCGTACTCCAGGAAGTAGTTCTTGACGAACGACACCATACGCGAGGCAGCCAGCAGCACGAGCGGCATGGCGCACATGGGGAACACCACCAGATGCGCGGAGCCCAGCGCCGTCCCCAGCACTGCCGCCATGATGCACGAGGAAATGCCCCACACGACAACCCAGTACTGGCGATGCACAAACCAGCTGAGCACATTCGTCGAGTCATCGGACGCGCTATCGCCCGAGCCGACGCCTGCGATCTGCAGGTCCTCCTGGTGCTCCTCGGCGATAACGTCCATGGCGTCGTCGAAGGTCACAATGCCCAAGATGTGGCGGTTCTCATCGCAGACGGGGATGGCGACCAGGTCGTACTTGGTCATCTCGTCCGTTACGTCTTCCTGGTCCTCGTCGGGCGACACATAAACCAGGTCGCGGTAGGCCAGCTGGCCCAGCGTGGCGTCGCGGTCGGCCACGATCAGCGTGCGCAGCGAGAGCACGCCGGTCAGCATACCGCTCGGATCCTCGGTATAGACGTAGTAGACGCTTTCGAAATCCTCGTCGAGCTTGCGGATCGCCTCGATGGCGTCACCGACCGTCGCCGTGGCAGGCAGGGAGACAAACTCCGAGGTCATAATGCGGCCGGCAGTGTTTTCCTCATAGCCCAGCAGGTTACGAATCGCCTTCTCCTCCTGAACGCCCATCAGGCGCAGGAGCTTCTCGGCCTTCTCGTAATCGAGCTCGTCGATCAGGTCGGCGGCGTCGTCCGGGTCCATCATGGCCAGCATCGACGACGCATCCGTGTCGGACAGGCCCTCGAGCATCTCGGTCATGAGCTCGTCGTCATCGAACTCCGAGATGGCCTCGGCGGCCTGGGCGGTGTCGAGCTGCGCGAACACCTGCGCGCGCAGGCGAGGATCGAGCTGCTCGATAATGTCGGCAATGTCGGCAGGATGCAGCTCGCCGAGCGTCTTATGCGACACCGACAGCTGGATGTTCTTAGTCGAGCGATCGAGCAGGTCCATGTAGGACCAGGCGATGATGTCCTCGCCGAGCGGTTTGCCCAGGTGCTTCATAAAGCCCTCGACGACATGTTCAAGAGCGGGGCTGATTGCACGCAGCAGACCGCGGGCACCGACTTCGGCACCCAGCAGGCGCAGCTGATTTTCGCCTGACATGGAAAACTTGATGTCGTTTACGCGCACGACCTTCATGCCCTGCGTGTCGACGATTTGTTTGTTGAGCACGTCGCGCGCGAGCAAAAGTTCGGTCGGCTGCAGGTACGAAAAACGGATTTCGGTAGCCGACGTCTTAAGGTATACGCCCGTCTCGTCGATACGGTCGACCCATTTTCGCCAGCTGATCATAAACGGCGTCTTGCCGGGACCGCGGAACGCGAGCGACGTCACGTGCGGAAAAACTTCGCCGGTAGCAATGCCAAAATCGTTCACAACGCCGAGCTTTTCGCCATCGACGTCCAAGACCGGCAGCTTGAGCATCTCACTCAGATAATTCACTGGTGCTCCCCATCATTATTCCCTCGGACCGTGGCCATGCCGGCACGCCATCCGTGGACTTTTAGATATGTATACGCATGCGCGGGCGGCACACCGCTCGGCGCTCACACCCCGTGCATGCGCAAGAAGCACCTGCAAGGGGTCATCGACTGTATGGTCGAGGTTTGGATTTCACCTGCAACCTTTCTCTTGACCCTTGTTATCCGCAGTAACTATAGCATCAGCATCGCGCCGTGACGCCAAATTTATGCTCCAAACATCGCAGGCATACCAAACGCTGACGCATCCGTGACATAGTCGTTTAAAAACGTCCCCCGTGACTAGTCTGTGGTGTCGTTATCTTCGGCGAGCTGGGGAAACACGGCGTTCTTGGGCATGGAAGTCTTCGTTAGCGAGGTGAGTTTTTTGCTCAGCGACGTATCCGTCTTAACCAAATCGCTCAGCGTCACGATCTTGTAGCCCTTGGCGACAAGGCCATCGATGATCTGCGGCAGCGCTTCGAGCGTCTGTTCGGAGCACTCGTCGCTATCGGTGAACAAAACAATGTTGCCCGGAGTCACCGATTCGAGCACTGTCGAAACCTGTTCGTCGGCGCCGTTGAGCAGCCAGTCGCCCGAATCGACATTCCACGAGACCACGGCAGACACCAGGTCCATCGCATCGATCCAGTTTTGCTCGTCAAACGCGGCATAGGGAGCACGCAGCAACATCGTCTCGACGCCGGTCGCCGACTTAATCGCCTCGGTGCCCTTCGTGATCTGCTTGCGCACCGCCTCGCGATCCTTGCCCTTGAGCGAATCATCGCTGTAGCTGTTGGAGCCGATCTCGCATCCGGCATCGACAATCGCTTTGGCAGTAGCGGGCGAGGCTTCCGCAGCATCGCCCGAAAGGAAGAACGTCGCCGTGACGCCCTTTTCCTTGAGCACCTGCAAGACCTGCTTGGTCGCGCCGCTCGGACCCTCGTCAAATGTCAGGGCCACGTACTTTTCGTTGCCCTTGGGCGCTACACTCGCGCACTCGACTACACAGTCGGTGGCGGGCACGACCTCGCCGCGGTCCTGTGTCTTGCCCGACTGCTCGCCGACCCATACCTCGGAGCGGCCCCGAACGCCCCAGGTTTTAACGTATTCGATAGCGCCCGTGCCCTCGACCTTCAACTTGGGCTCAATGGTCGTGACCTGGACCTCGTGCTTCTCGTACGTGTCGCGGCCGTCTTTGACCGTCACTTTCTCGCCGCCCGTTAGCTCGCGGCTATTCCACTTGCCCTGCTTCACCCGTTTGCCGTCCACCTTCACCGACAGCTTTTCGCCGCCACGGCGGGTAAGCACGCTATCGTCGACAGCCAACAAGTCGCCGGCATCGTAGGTGTCGGTCAGGCCTTGATCATCGATAAGGTTCTGCAACGTGGAGCCCACGCGCACCGAAGCCTGCTCCCCATTGAGCACAATGTCCACGCTGCGATTGACATAGCCCACGACGGCAGCGATAAACAGCACGAGCGCACAGCCGACAGCGATGAGCGCATAGGGCAGGCGGGACGGTCGGCGCGGTGAGCGCCCGTTGCCGATGCGCGCGCTGCGATCGCTAAACCCACGGCTATGGTTGAGGTACATCGCGCCGGGTTTACGGCGACGTCGACGCTGACCGCTGGGCAGCTGCCCCAGGTCGCGTCGCGCCGTCGGACGCGCACCCGAGCGCCCGTTTAAGTTAGATCCGTTTTGGCGCATGTGCCCTCCCCCATAAACACAGCGAGCCGGAGCAACATGTCTCCGGCTCGCCTCCCATCATTTGGTACGTCGCTATTTGCTAGCTTTTGACGAGCCCCCGCTCGCCTTTTGATATTCGTCCTTAAAGGCCTTGAACATACCGCGCGTCTTGCCGAGCTGCTTGCCCAGTGCGCGACTGCCCTTGTCCACGGCGGCCGATCCCTTGTCATCGAGCACCTTGGCGCCCTTCTTGACCTTATCGCCCACCACGACACTGGCCTCGGCAGCCTTGGCGGCCGCGCCGCCCGAATACCCGAGCGACTTGACCTCGTCCGAGACAATCATCGCGCCGTTCTCGTAGCCGCGCAGCATCGTCGGCGGCATCTGCGTGTCGCCCACCAGCACACTCGAGGCAGCGCCGGCGGTCACGTAGAACGTCTGCACGATACCCGAACGCGGCTTGAACTCAACGTCCGAGCAGTAGCCCACGACGTCGCCCGATTCCGTGCGCACGTCCATGCCAACCCAGATGATGCAATCGTCCAGGTTGATATCGAGGCGCTTGGCCGCGGCGGCATCGTAGGTGCCCTTGACGTCGTCGACCGCGACAGCACCCTCATAGACGCCGATGGCATCGAGTGCCACAAATCGATCAGGGCGCTCGATCATGCCCGCGATATCGGACTGGCGAACCATAAAGCCCACCACGCGCGTACCGCCCGGGGTAAAAACCGGAAAGTGAATCTTGCCGAGCTTTTTGGGGCTGCGCGGCGTGCCGTCCTTTTTGGTGCGCTTGTCTTCGGCAGGCTTACGATAAACCTTGACGCCGACAAAATCCCCTGCGCGCATTATGCCTCGGTCGAGGGCTCCGTGGCCTCGGTGCCGGCCTCAGTGACGTTCTCGACCACGACGTCGGCAGCGGGCGTCACGTTGCCGCCCGAGATGGCGTCGTTGAGCTGCTCGCGAAGCTGGTCCATGCGCTCGCGGGCCAGGTCGACCTTGGCGCGCAGGTCATCGGTCTTGGCGTCGACCATCGGACCAAAGTCGTTGACCGCGGCACGAGCCTCCTCGGCACCGTGCTCGTAGGTGTCGCGCATGTTGTCCCAGGCATCGTTGGCGATATCGGCGGCCATGGCACGGGTCTCGGCACCCGAGCGCGGGGCCAGAGCAACGCCGATGATAGCGCCGGCGGCAGCGCCAAAGAGCGCACCGGAGACAAAGCTGAAAGTCTTTCCCATGATCATTCCTCTCCTGCGGGCACCTCGATGCCCACCGTTTGAATGCTGTCCATTATACCCGCAGCGCAACACTTGCCGTCGCGCTCATCTGCGTACGGTAAAAGCGCAGGTACATGATGGTGATAAGCGAGTGAGCCTACTCCTGCGGCATGGCAGGCATGGCCACCGTGGCCGCCGGGTCCTCGCCGGCGCCATCAACGAGCGGAAGCGCACCTTCCTGTGCGGGACCTGCCGGAACCGTCGCCGCGCCACCGTAGACGGCAGCGGGGGCCTCGTGGCTCTCGGCGGTCGCGCCCTCGGTATCGATTGCCTCCTGCAGCTCATCGTCAAAGCTCGGGACACCCTGGGGCTCCGCGGGCTCGGACTCGACAGCTTCCTCAGCAGCTGCCTCGACGCCGGGTTCGGAATCGGCAGGAGCCTCGCCTTCGGCCCCGTCCTCGGCGTTTGCGGCGGCGATGGCCTCGTGCGGATCCTTGCCCTCGGCCTCGGCGCGCATACCCAGCACCAGGTTGCGCAGGCCCGCGACCGTGCCCTCCACGTCAGGGGCAGGCTGGTCGGCGTGCAGATAGGCCCAGTCCATCATAAAGGTCGCCGAAGACAGCGCGCCGATGGCCAGCGCGTCATCGGGGCATGAAAGCTCAACCTCAAAGACACGCTCATCGTGCTCGCTTACGCGGGTACGGCCGCACGAAATGATGCCGGCGAGACCGGTCTCATTCATGAGCTCCACTGTCACGTGCTCAAGCAGATGGCAAAGCTCGGTCTGGCCCATGCAGTCCTGGAATTCACGACCGGAATCGCCTAGGCACAGGTGCTTGGCAATCGCGGGCACCAGGTAGTACACGCGCGCCGTGGCCTCGATGTCCTCCGAGGTCATGAGCGGCATGCCGGGGTTCACCAGCACATGCGCGCAGATCTTGTCCTCGCTGACGGTGACCTTAAGGATGTTGAACAGGCCTGCCATAACTCTCCCCTACTCTTCCTTGCCCTACTCGTCGCCGTCGTGCGGGTCCGCAGAGCCCGCGCCCGGCGTCGCCGGCTTATCTGCCGAGGACTCGGAATCCTTCTTATCGGTTTCGGCCGGAGCGATCACGCGAATAAGCGAGATGCGCTGGCCACGCATCGACTGCACCTTGAACTTGTACCCTGCAACCTCAAACACCTCTCCGATGTCGGGCACCGAGTCGCAAAGTTCCAAAATCCAGCCGGCGATGGTCTCATAATCATCGCTTTCCTCGAGCGGCCAACCAAGCTCAATCGCATCATCGCACGAAAAACGCCCATCGACGAGCCACTCACGGCGCGAAAGACGCGTGAGGTACTTGTTGTCAGGGTCGAACTCATCCTCGATCTCGCCCACGATCTCCTCGACGATGTCCTCGATGGTAATGATGCCGGCCGTGCCGCCGTACTCGTCCACGACCACCACGATCTGGTCGTGCGAAGTCTGCATCTCGGACAGCAGCGGCAGGATGTCCTTGGTGTCGGGCACAAAGGTGGCGTCGCGCAAATAACCGGCGATGGGCTGGTCGCCCTCGCCGTCGAGCGAGGGCTGAATCAGGTCCTTGATGTGCGCGATGCCCGCCACGTTGTCGGGATCTTCGTGATAGACGGGGATGCGGCTAAAGCCGGTCTGGCGCATAGTGGACAGCACGTCGGCGACCGTCTCGTCGTCCTCGCACATGGTGGTGTCCACGCGCGGCACCATGACCTCGCGGGCAACGGTATCGCCCAGGTCGAAGATCTCGTGGATCATACGCTTTTCCTCGTCGAGCAGGTCGTCCTGCTCCGAGACCATGTACTTAATCTCTTCCTCCGAGACGTTTTGGCGATCGTCGGCGCTCTTGATGCGCAGGATGCGGGCCAGACCATCGGAGCAAGCGCCGGTCAGCCACACGAGCGGACGGGCGATCTTTTGGAAAAACGACAGCGGCCCCACGACCTGCTTGGACACGCCTTCGGCATTGGCCAGACCAATGCGCTTGGGCACAAGCTCGCCAATCACGATGGACACGAAGGCGACCGCAACGGTGATGATGACCGGCGCCAGTCCGCGCGCGATGGCAGAGAGCGGCGCGATGCCAAAGCTCATGAGCCACGTGGCGAGCGGGTCGGACAGGCTCGTCGAAGCAACGGCGGACGAGGCAAAGCCCACGAGCGTGATGGCGACCTGAATGGTGGCGAGCAGCTGGTCGGAGTCGGCAGCCAGCTTAACGGCACGCTCGGCGCGTTTGTCGCCTTCCTCGGCCTCGTGCTCCAGCACGGCGCGCTTTGCCGTGGTGAGCGCCATCTCGGACATAGAGAAGTAGCCGTTGATGAGGGTCAAAACGAGGGTGGTGATAAGGGAGATGGTTATGTCCATCGGGAGTTTCTCGAACCTCCAAGATTCGGGACGTTAGGTAGTAAGCGTAGATAACGGATAGGGCAGTTGCGTCCGGCGGCCGCTTGGATGGATCCGCAGGCACAGACGTGATCGCTAGATTACGAAGAGGATCACCGCCATGAACTGGAAGATGCTGCCGGCGAGCACCCACAAGTGAAACACACTGTGCAGGTAGCGCACGTTTTTAGCGATGTAGAACGGCACGCCCACGGTGTAGCACACGCCGCCGACAGCGAGCAGGGCAAGTGCCACGGGGTTGAGCAGCGACACGAGCTCGGGCAGCTTAAAGACGACGAGCCAGCCCATCAGCAGGTAGACCAGGCCGCTTACCCAGTGCGGTTGACGCTCGCGCATAAAGCACTCGAGGGCGATGCCGATAATGGCGATGGCCCATACGGCAAAGAACAGCATAGGGCCGCCGTCGTTTGCCAGTGTGATGAGGCAAAACGGCGTATAGCTGCCGGCTATGAGCAGGTAGATGCAGCTGTGGTCGATGATGCGAAACACGCGCTTGGCGCGCGCGGGCTGAATCGCGTGGTAGAGCGTAGAGGCTAGGTATTCGAGGATAATGCTGACGCCATAGACAATCGCCGCGGCCATGTGGGCTGGGCCTCCGCCGCGAAGAGCGGCAAATACGATCAGGAGCACCAGGCCCGCGATGCCCAGCAGGCAACCGACACCATGGGTGACGGAGTTCATGATCTCCTCACCCACCGTGTAGTGTGGAACGGCCGCGGTCTTGGGTCGCGGCTTAGAACTGTCGCTCGAATCGGACATGCCGGTTACATCCTCCAACGTAAAGAGTTCTCAACACTATATCAAAGCGTCTGGGTACGTGCGAAATTTGCACCATACGTGACCCCTTGTTTACCCATTCTTTTCTTGTTGACGCATCAACGGCGAACAATCATGGTTGATTACAGCGCTGGAGGACCGTTTTGGCTCCCGCCTTCGGAAGTATGCGGCAAAATCTGGAACTGCCGACCAGACCGCAGTTTTACCAACAATTTATCAGGGGTTTTGTTGCCAAAAACGCCTTGTGGTCGGCGGTATTCGACTTTTCCCCGCACTTCCGAAAAGCCGCCCGTGAGCGCTGTGCTCGCGGGCGGCTTTTGCTCGAATTACGCCACAAAGGCGCTTATATTGTCCAATAGCTAGGCGCTATTTGACCTCGATAAGCTCGTACTTGCTCGTGCCCAGGCCGATCTTCTCGGCGTGCGCGATGCACGCGCGCCAGTCGGTGTCGGGATGCGTGATGCAGAAGGGGTCACGCGCCTGCTCGCCCTCCAGATGCTCGTGGTTATGCTCCATCTTGGCCGCGCTATCGGTGAGCTCGGTGTTGGGCAGCGGCTCGGACGCCATGACGGCATCGGCACAGGCCTGGTCGATGGCGACCGGGTCGAAGCTCGCGAACATGCCGATATCGTTGACGATAGGCGTATCGTTTTCGGGATGGCAATCACAGTTGGGGCTGATATCCATGGCAAGCGAGATGTGGAAGCTCGGGCGGCCGTCGACGACGGCCTTGGTGTACTCGGCGATCTTGCAGTTGAGCACGTCGGCCGCGGCGTCATAGACGGGCTTGATGGCGTCCTGGTTGCACACGCCGATGCAGCGTCCGCAGCCCACGCAGCGATCGTGGTCGATAGCAGCCACGTGCACCGTACGAGTAGCGCCGCTGGCAAGCTCGCGCTCGCGGGTGTCGTCGAACGAGATAGCGTTGTGCGCGCAGATCTTTTCGCAGGCACGGCAGCCAATGCAGTGCTCGGTCGCGACGTTCGGCTTGCCGGCGGCATGCTGCTCCATCTTGCCGGCACGGCTGCCGCCTCCCATGCCCAGGTTCTTCATGGCGCCGCCAAAGCCGGCCTGCTCATGGCCCTTAAAGTGGGTGAGGCTAATCACGATATCGGCATCCATGAGCGCCTGGCCGATCTTGGCCTCGCGCACGTACTCGCCGCCCTCGACCGGGACGAGCGCCTCGTCGGTGCCCTTAAGGCCGTCGGCGATGATGATCTGGCAACCCGTGGCATACGGGGTAAAGCCGTTCTGATAAGCGGTGTCGATGTGCTCGAGCGCGTTTTTGCGGCTACCGACATAGAGCGTGTTGCAGTCGGTGAGGAAGGGCTTGCCGCCCAGCTCCTTCACGACATCCGCGACGGCGCGGGCGTAGTTGGGGCGCAAAAAGCTCAGGTTGCCCAGCTCGCCAAAGTGAATCTTGATAGCGACGAACTTGTTCTCAAAGTCGATCTGCTCAATACCGGCGCGGCGGATGAGGCGCTTGAGTTTGTCGAGCTGGCTCTCGCGAGTATGCGTACGCAAGTTGGTGAAGTACACCTTAGCGGGTGCTGCGGGTGAAGTTGTGGTCATAGATCTATCCCCTCGGTCTATATGGCGTTACAGACATAGAGGATGGTACCCGTTAAAGTGGGGTCAAAGTCAAGTACGGCGCCTAGTCATTGGGGACAGACTTAAATGACCGAAACCACTCATTGGGGACGGACTTAAATGAGTGCCTCGCCACCTGGCAGCTAGGGACGTTCCTTTCCTGCCGGCAGCTGGGGACAGTCCTTGGCAACCCTGCCGGCGAGCCGGCGAATCGGCAAAGACTGTCCCCGATGACTAGTCGTTTAAGTCTGTCCCCAATGACCACCCTTGGTCGTTTAAGTCTGTCCCCAATGAGCACCCAATGACTAGGTGGCTAGGCGTGGGATTTGGCGCGTGCGAGGGCTAGGCCTACGGCGGCGATGGCCGCAGCAAAGAGCACCGTGACGCCGAGGTCGCAGGCGATGTCTCCCAGCACGGCGGACGTCAGGTCCGACGAGAGCGCCTTGCCGATTGCGTCGTTCACCCAAAACGTCGGTACAAAGTGCGCCACCGTCTGCACGGCCGGGCCCATCAGCGACAGCGGCATCCAGGCGCCGCCCAAAAACGTCATGAGCATGCCGAGCAGGTTGCCCACACCGTTGAGCAGCTCCTCGCGCGCGCCCAAGCCCGACAACGCAAAGCCAACGGCCAGCGGCGTGCACGCCAGGGCAAACGTTGCCGCCAGCGCCAGGCATACACGACCTACGCCGACCTCGGCGACCGCGTCGGCAAAGCCCACGACGCCCATCATGCTCGACACAAACCAGATGCAGACGGCGAGCACGGCAGCGGCCGCAAACACGGCAAGCGAGCGCTGACGCTCGGAGACCGGACTGGCCTCCATGCGGCGCACGCGCTCGGGTTCGTTCATGCCCGAGAACACCAGCCCCACCGATACGATAACCGACGAGATAATCGCGTACGTGCCAAAGTTGAAGTACGACTCAAGCGTGGCGGCGGCTGTCGAGTCGACCTTGACCTGCTCGATCTCGACCTCCGCGCGCTTGACGGCGGCATGCTCGGCGGCCTTGGCGACGTCACCGTCGGAGGCAGTAGGATCAAGTGCGGCCGCAGCGCCCGCGAGCGAGATCCAGCGCGAGGCCTCGGCAGACGAAAGCGCCGCCGCCATGGTGCCGGCACCGTAGGTCACATCGAGCTTGGGCAGGGACTCCCCCGATCGGGCGGCTGCGACGAGGTCGTCCTCAAACCCCTCCGGAATAAAGAACACGCAGTTGGCGCTGCCCTTGGCACTGTTGCTCTTGGAGAGCGCGTCCGCAAGGTCGTAGGTGTCCTCGCCGATACCCGTGACCAGATCAAAGCGCGAGCCCAGGTGCTTGGTAAGCGCACGCGAAAGGTCGCTGTCGTCGCGGTCGACCACGATCACGTTGGTGTCGTAGGGCTCGTACTCGCTGAGCTGCGACGAGTTCCAGCTCACCGATGCCGCGATGAATACGCCCATGAGCGAGATGAACACCGTATAGATGAGCAGGTAGAACGGGTGCGCCAGCGCCATGCGAAGCGCAGTCTTAAAGGTGCTCATAGCGGCTCCTTCCAAAGATCAGCGTGGCGGCGGCAACGAACAGCAACGCCATAAGGGCCAGCGCGCCGGCACGAACGGCAAAGGGACCCAGGTCCTCAAAGAAATACAAGCGGTTGAACATGTCGCAGATAAGCTTGACGGGATTGAGCCAACTCTCGGCCGGGCAGGCGCGGGCGACGTCGTCGGCAAGCGCCATCGCCGGCTCGCCGTAGAGGCCGGCGAACAGGGCGCACGTGGTGGCAAAGCCCGTGAGGATGCCCGACTTGGACGCCTTGCCGCCCTTAACGGGAAGCGTGCCCACAAAAAGGCCCAGACCCGTGGCGGCAAGCGCGGACACGGCGCCGCCCACCAGGCAGAGCCCCTCGCGCCCGCCAAAGTCGACCCCCACGACCAGGCGCACGTAGCCGATCGCGATCGTCATCGAGGCAAAGGAGACCAACCACGAGCCCACAAAGATGCCGGCCAGCGACGCCGTCTTGGAAAGGCCACCCACGCAGCGACGCGCACCAAGGCCCGACAGATTGGGCTGCAGGTCGACGACGCTCAAGGCGGCAAACTCGGCAGACATCATCGCGACCAGGCCAAAGAGCGCGTAGTAGTAGATGACCGTGCCATCGGGCGTGGCACGCGTCAGGCTCACACGGCGGGTTCCGCCCTCGAGCGACAGGGCGCGCGCAACCACCTCCGGGTCGGCGAGCGCCGCCGGGTTGTCCTGGGCAATCTGGCGCATGAGCTCGGCATTTTGCGTATACGAGCTTGCCACCGTCTCCAGGATGCTGCGGTCGGTGAGCACCGACGTCGCACGCGAGCTGTCATAGCTCGAAAGCAGTGTGAGTTTGGGCGTGCCCGCGGCATCGACCGTATAGATGCCCGCGACCTCGCCGGCCTTAAGAGCACGGTTCGCATCGACTGCATCGTCGCACTCGTGGATCTCGAGCAGTTGGTCGTCGCCTTCCTTGGCAAGCGACGTCGCCACGTCCTTAAAGGTCGAGGCGCCCCAGGCCTCATCCGCCACGACGGCCACCGGCACCGGGTCGACCGTGCCGTCGGAGCTCAGATTCGCAAACATAAACATGAACATCGTGGAAAGCGCGACGGGAAAGATCGCGCCCCAAACCCACGTGCTCGGCCGGCGCAGCAGCGTCTTGACCGTAATGATAATGGTGTTGAACATGACCGCCCCCTAGTCGCGCAGCTCGCAGCCGGTGATCTCGAGGAATACGTCGTTGAGGGTCGGCGGCTCGCTCCACACGCGGCCGAGCGCCACATCGGCGGCGCGCAGCGTGTCGAGGATGTCAACCAGGTTGTGCGGGCTCGCTTCGCAGGTGCAGACGAGCTCGCCGCCGGAAAGCTCAACCGAAAGCACGTGCTCGAGGGCGCGCAGCCGCTCGACCGTGGCGAGCTCGACGGCGCCGACCTCGACGGTCACGCGCTCACCCATCTGAATCATGCGCTTGAGCTCGTCGTTGGTGCCCTGCGCCAGCACGCGCCCGCCGTCCATGATCATGATGCGGCTGCAGATCTGCTCGACTTCCTCCATGTAATGGCTGGTATACACCACCGTGGCGCCTTCGTCGCGCAGGCGGCAGATGCCCTCCAGGATGGCATTGCGGCTCTGCGGGTCGACGGCCACCGTGGGTTCGTCGAAGAAGATGAGCTCGGGCTTGTGCGCGATGCCGCAGGCGATGTTGAGGCGACGCGCCAGACCGCCCGAGAGCTTGCCGGGGCGAAACTTGGCAAAGTCGCCCAGCCCGACAAAGTCGATGGCCTCGTCGACCAGCGCGCGACGGCGCTTGCGGTCGTTGACGTAAAGGCTGCAGAAATAGTCGATGTTCTCGCGCACCGTGAGCTCGTCGAACACCGCCACCTGCTGCGGCACCACGCCGATGCGGCGCTTGAGGTCGTAACGCGTGGGCGTCATGGGCTCGCCGAACAACTCGATGGTGCCTTTATCGTAGGCGAGCAGCTGCAGGATGCAGTTGATGGACGTGGTCTTGCCCGAGCCGTTGGGGCCCAGCAGGCCAAAGATCTCGCCGGGGGCTATGCTCAGGTTAAAGTGGTCGAGCGCGATAAGATCGTCGTAGCGCTTGACGAGGTTTTCGACGTGGACGATGTCTGTCATGAGTCGGCCCTTCCGTTGATTTCGGCCCGGTACGATTGCATCATCGCAGGAGCCGCCGGCGCGCACCAGTGAGCTTTGTCACGAGTGCGGCGGGGGCGGGCGGGAGGAATGTCACGGTTGCGGCACCTGAGCAATCGTCGCGCGCACCATCGCGTACAATACCCGTATGAACAGGCTATTCGACAAATCGATCGTGCTGGCGTGCTGTATCGCGGCCGCTCTGGGCCTTGCTGTGGATGCTTGCTTGGTCGCGGCGTTTTGTCTTGGCGTCGTAGTCGCCTCGCTTACGGAAATTGCGCAAGGCGAACGTGCCCGCCGCGCCGGTGAGGCCGCGAGCTACGCTTACATTATGGTGGCCGTCTTTGTGCCGTCGTTTGTGCCGTTTGCGCCCCTCGCCCTCTATGACATCGCGCGACGCGTGCGCCGTGAACACGTTTGGGTCGCGCTGGGCGCCGGCGCCATCTTTGTCTGCGCACTCGTCGCATATGCCCACGCCGGCGCGCTTCCCACCCGTGCGCTGCTGTTGACCGCCATCCTTTCAGTCGCCGCCACCTTGCTGTCTCTGCGCACCGCTCAGCTGGAGCGCGAGCAAGAGCGCATGCGTCGCACCCGCGACGAGCTGCAGGAGCGAGCCCTCGCGCTCGAGGCGCGCAACCGCGACCTTGCCGACCGCCAGGACTACGAGGTCGAGCTCGCAACGCTCGCCGAGCGCGCCCGCATCGCACGCGAGATCCACGATAACGTGGGGCACCAGCTCACGCGCGCCTCGCTGCAAACCGAGGCCCTACGCGTGGTCCACGCCAACGAGCCCGGCGTCGCCGCCGACTTCGCTGACGTCAAGCGCACCGTGGACGAAGCGCTTCAGCTCGTGCGCTCGAGCGTCCACGCGCTCAACGACAACGCGGCGAATCTCTCCGTACAGCTCGAGCGCATCGTGGAGGGCGCGCGCTCAGATGGCGGGCCGCAGATTGAACTTGAGGTTTTGGCCGAGCATGCGCCCGCAAATGTCGCCAACTGCTTTACGGCGGTCCTGCGCGAGGCGCTCTCCAACACCATGCGCCACGCTTGCGCCCAGACCGTCACCGTACGATGCATGGAGCATCCGTCGTTTTACCAGCTCATCGTTACCGACGATGGCGCGGGCGGGGCTCAATCAAGCGGCCGCAACGTCACAGGAGGCATGGGGCTCGGCTCCATGCGCGAGCGCGTCGAGGCGCTTGGCGGCACCTTCACCGCCGGCCCGCGCGCCGGCGCCGGCGGCTGGCGTGTGTTTGCCACCGTTCCCAAACAGCAAGGAGATGAGGGCCGATGAGGCTCATCGTTGTCGACGACGACCGCTTGGTGGTCGATTCGCTCAAGATAATCCTGGGCGCCCAGCCGCAGATCGAGGTGGTGGGTACCGGCGCCGACGGCAACGACGCAGTGGCTCTTTATGCCGAACACGCACCCGATATTGCGCTGCTCGACATTCAGATGCCGGGGCGCGACGGGCTTTCGGCGGCACGCGAGATCCTTGAGCACGACCCTGCAGCGCGGGTGGTGTTTCTGACGACATTCTCGGATGACGAGTACATTGTGTCGGCGCTCAAACTGGGTGCCCGCGGCTACCTGATCAAAACCGATGTCGCTGCCATCCCGCCGGCGTTGGCCCAGGTCATGGACGGTAAACGCGTGCTCGAGGGTAAGGCAATCGAGGATGTCGACTTTGATGGGGCGGGCGTCGAGGTGGGCACGACCCGCCGGCCCGCGGCCTTCGTCAGCCTGACCGACCGCGAGTTCGAGGTCGCCGAGCTCATTGCCCGCGGCCTCGATAACAAGGAGATTGCCGCCACCGCCTATATGGGCGAAGGCACCGTGCGAAACCACATCAGCTCAATCCTGGCCAAAATGGGCCTGCGCAACCGCACCCAAATCGCCATCGCCTACCTGCGAGGGTAGTTGCCCGAAGACCGACCGCCCCGACATAACAAAATGTCTGCTACCGGTTTAATGCCATTTCAAAACGATGCCAGTTTACTACGATGAATCGCCCACCTTCAACCACAGCAAATTGCGAGCTTGCAAAACCGCAGGTAGAACGCTTGCAATATTTGGAAAAATGCAGTCATGGTCGGGGATGTCGAATTTATCGTAGTAAACCGACATAGTTTTGTTCGGGCGCCCCTGCACGAATGCCTCCGCAAGCCTCGCAGGACCAAAGTGATCCGTTTTCTTCCGCCCGCGGAGATCGGCTGACGGCGCCCGCCACGAAATCGGCCCATCTACTACGTTTAGTCCTGCACCCCCGACCATAACCGCGTTTCATGAAAAACCACAGGAGTTTTACCTGCGGTTTTTATTTCGCATTATTTGCCATGGTTGAGGGCGACGGCTTAAACGTAGTAGATAGGCCCATTTCGTGGCAGACGGGTCACGAGGCAGCCCTCGCAAGGCCAAAAGGGCCCGTTTTCCTCCGTCCACGGGAGATCAAAGGCTGTTACGGATATGGTGCCATTTCAAAACCATGCCGGATTACGGAGCTAAAGTAGGGACCCTCATCCATACCTTCATTTTTTGGAAAACGGTAGGCTGTCTACCCGCGGTTTTGTTTTTGCAATTATCTGCATGGTCGGAGGTTCGCTATCCAGCCCCGTAATCCGGCATAGTTTTTGTTCGCAGAGGCTTAGCCGCGCGTTCACGCGCGGGGCCGGCGGGGCATTTTTGCCCCACCGGCCCCTATTCCAGCTCTATTCCAGTGCTACTCCGGCTTGGTTTCTACCGTGGGAGTCTTGTCCGCCGCGACTGGAGTGCGCGCGGTGTCCATAGTCAGGCAGTGCTTGGGGCAGCTCTCGATGCACTCGCCACACACCACGCAGGCGTACGGGTCGATCGACCAGGTACCACCCTTGCGATCGACCGCAAGCGCGCCCGCCGGGCAGCGACGCGCGCACATACCGCAGCAGATGCACACGTCCATATCGTTGACGATATGCCCGCGGAGGCGCTCGGGCGCCGCCAGCTTCTCCTGCGGATAGCACACCGTGACCGGCTGCTTGACCATAGAGCCCAAGGCCGTCTTGGCAAATGTCATCAAACTCATGCCGCGCCTACCTTTCCGTGCAACTAATGCAGGGGTCGATGGTCAGGATAATCATGGGCACGTTGGCAATGAGCACGCCCTGCAGTGCATGCGTCAGGCCCGCCAGGTTTTGCGACGTCGGCGTGCGCACACGGAAACGGTCCAAATTCTTGGTGCCGTTACCGCGCACATAGTAGTACGCCTCGCCGCGCGGTTGCTCAATCACAACCTCGCCGCGTGCGCCGTCGGCCGGCGTAAGCTTGGTGCGCCCGCCGATGCCGTCGTGCGGAATCTTGCCCACAAGCTCCTTAATGATGTCCATGGCCTGCGTGACCTCGGCGCAACGCACCTGGCAGCGGGCATAGCAGTCGCCATCGGTAGCAACGACGGGCTCAAACGCAGCCAGGTCCGCATAGGCACCGTCGCCAAACATGCGCACGTCGTAATCCACGCCCGAGGCGCGCCCAAACGGACCGACCATCGACAGGTCCAGCGCGTCTTTCTTGCTGATCACGCCCACGCCATGCAGGCGCTCGCCGCAGCTGTTGTCGTCCAAAAACGTATGCACCAGGGCCTCGTAGTCGGGGCGCATGGCATCGAGCGTCTGGACAATGCCCGCCAGCTCGGAGTCCTCGATATCGTGCTTAAGGCCGCCGATCTCGTTAATCGACAGAATCACGCGACCGCCACACGTGCTCTCAAAGATCTTGAGAATCTGCTCGCGCAGGGTCCACGAACGATAGAACAGCGCCTCGAAGCCAAAGGCATCGGCGAGCAGGCCCAGCCACAGCAGGTGCGAGTGAATGCGCGAAAGCTCGTGCAAAATGGTGCGAATATACTGCACGCGGCCAGGCACCTCGATATCGAGCATGCGCTCGCAGGCGCTGGCATAGCCGCAGCTGTGACCCACGGCGCAAATGCCGCAGATGCGCTCGGCGATGTAGCCAAACTGGTGCATGTCACGCTTTTCGGTGAGCTTCTCGAGTCCGCGGTGCACAAAGCCGATCTGAGGAATAGCCTCGATAACGCGGTCGTCCTCGAGCACCAGGTCCAGGTGAAGCGGCTCGGGCAGCACCGGGTGCTGCGGGCCAAACGGAATAACGGAGCGATGTGCCATGGACCTTACGCCTCCTTTTTCTGCTTATCGCGGGCGGCTTTGGCGGCAAGCGCCGCGCGAACCTTGGCCGCTTTCTCTGGATCCATGGCGGCGAGCTTTGCCTCCATCTCGGCGGCCTTGAGCGCGGCCTTGGCGGCAGCCTCGTCATGCTGAGCATCGCCGCCGGCAGCCGCAGTGGGCTGAGCGACGGCAGCGCCCGCAGCATCGCCAGCGCCCTCCCCCGCAGCGGCCGCGGCAGCGGCGGCCTTCTCGGCCGCGGCTTTGCGCGCCTTGGCCTCGGCAGCGGCACGGACCTTCATGGCCTTCTCGCGCGCAGCCTTAACCTCGGGCGTGATGACGCTCATGGGCTCGGCAGTCGAGACCTGGTAGAAAAAGCCCTTAAAGTCAATCTGCATGTCGGTAATGGCAAGCCCAAACAGGTCGTGTGCCTCATTTTCAAACGGGAACACCGCAGGGTAGTACGAGCTGATGGATGGAATCTCCTGGTACTGGTCGATACCATCGACTACCAGGTTCTCAATCGCATAACTGCCGTCCTGCGCGATCTGCTCCTGGGCAGCGCGAACGTTGATGAACGTATAGACCAAGCGATACGTGCCGTCGTCCACATTGCGCTCGGCGTGCATCTGTACAAAGCGAGCACCGGCACCCTTGAGCGCCTGGACATGCGACAGCAGCGCATCGAGCTCGACGGTGGTATAGATTGCCTTTTGCATTACTCGGCCCCCCTTGCAGCGGCGGACGCGGCGGGCGTCCCAGCAGGTGCGTCGCCAGCGGCGGGCGCGTCGCCGGCCTCAGCCGGGGCCACAAATCCGTCCTCGCCCAGCTCAACACCACCATCCCAGGTAGCGGCACCGCCCACGGTAAGCGGGTCGCCGCCGGCGCGCATCACGGCCTCCTTCTGGTCCAGGATGCCGCACGCCTCCACAATGGCGTCGATCACCGTCTCGGGGCGAATGGCGCATCCGGGCGCGTACACATCCACGGGAATTGCGCGGTCCACGCCACCGATCACGTTGTACGCATCGCGGAACACGCCGCCCGAGCACGCGCAGATGCCGCACGCCACCACGCACTTGGGCTCGAGCATCTGGTTGTAAATCTGGCGCACGACGGGCAAGTTCTGGGCGTTGACCGACCCCGTCACCAAAAAGATGTCCGCATGTTTGGGGTTGCCGGTGTTGACCACGCCAAAGCGCTCCGCATCGAACAGCGGCGTGAGCGAGGCCAGCACCTCGATATCGCATCCGTTGCAGCTCGAGCCGTCGTAATGAATAACCCACGGCGAGCGCGACATTTTATGATCCATGGATGCCGCCTCCTAAATAAACACGTCGACGAGGATGGGCATAAGGTTGAGCAGGCCAAACACCAGCGCCACACCCCAGCCGAGCTTAAAGCAGCTGCGCCAGGTGCTACGGGCGAAGGTGTTATCGATCAGTACCTCGACAAAATACGTCATGACCATAACGACCAGGGCGACGACCCAGCTCACCGGGTTGTCCCAAACAAAGAACATGCCCACCCACATCAAAAACAGCACGGTCTCGCACCAGTGCATAAGGGTCATCTTGGCCAGCGTGCCGCCGCTCATCTCGGTGGCGACGCCCTGGACGATCTCCTGATGCGCGTGATGCGAGTACGAAAGGTCAAACGGCGACTTGCGCAGTTTGATGGTAAGCACTGCGAGCAGCGCGAGGAAAATGGGCGCGCTGTACACGATGATGGGGGCCGACTGCCCCGTCACGGCGATGGAATCGAAGCTGTCGGTGGCAAGGTACAGGCCCACACTCATCAGCAAAACGGCGGGCTCGTAACTCATGACCTGCAGCAGCTCGCGGTCGGCTCCGACCTGGGCAAACGGGCTTTGCGTCGAGGCGGACGCCAGCACCACAAAGATCGCAGCGAGGGTAACCATAAAGGCGCATAACAGTGTGTTGGAACCCGACACAAAGATGCCGCCGCCCACCACGGTAAAGATGAGCGCGCACGCCATGTAGGTATCGTCCACGGTGTTTACGCTGGCAGGGGCTTTGCGCAGGAGCTTGGCTACATCGTAGAACGGTTGCAGCAGACGCGGTCCCACGCGGCCCTGCATGCGGGCGGACAGCTTGCGATCGATGCCGTCGATCAGGCCACCAACCAAAGGCGCCAGCAGGGCAAACGCCACGGTGCCTATAAAGATGCCCACGACGCCCGAGCCTTCGAAATACTTGCCGCGCAGCACCGAGGGCTCGCCCATGGCGAGCGTATCGGGACCAATCCATACGCAGCATAGCAGCGCGAACAGAATGATGCTGCAGCACACGATGCTGCCCGCGGGGCCAATACGCTTCTCGCCAAGGGCGTCCTCCAGGTACCAATTGCGCTTTTCGGCCTTCACCTCGTGTCCCATCGAGCCGCGGAAATGACGGTAATTGTCGGTTCCCACGCCCGAAAGATATACGTTTACGTGCGGTTTGTTGCTCACGCGGAATGAAGTTAGCAGCACCACGGCGATAAAAGCCACGATAACCACCATTAGATACATGGCATCCTTGCCAATAACATACGGCACGCGGCCAAACACCATGGCCAAGTAAGGCGACACCAGACCGCTCGAGATAATCGGGAACGCTACACAGCACAGAATCAGCAGCGCGGCGATAGTGTTGAGCGCTATCCATTCGGTCTTATGGACATTGCCCTCCACGTTTTCGGCCGTAGAATCCACGCCCGAGAGCTTGGCGAGCCACTTGCCCCAGAAGAAGAACGTCGCGGCCGAGCCAAAGGCCAGCACCATGATCATGAGCACATTGCCGGTCTGCGCAAACGCCACCAGGGCGCCCCACTTAGACACGAGCATGCCAAACGGCGCCACGAACATGCCCATGATGCCCAGCATCATCAGGCGCGTCAGGTGCGGCATGCGGCTGAACATGCCGTCCATGTCCTCGATATTGCGGCTGCCGATATGATGCTCGGCCGTGCCCACGCACAGGAACAGCAGCGACTTTGCCACCGTATGGAACAAGATCAAGAAGATGGCGGCCCACACGGCCTCGGGCGCGCCGACACCCAGGCAGGCACTGATGAGGCCCAGGTTGGAAATGGTGGAGTACGCGAGCACGCGCTTGGCATTGCTCTGCGAGATGGCCATGAGGGCGGCGAGCAAAAACGTGATGGCGCCCACGCTCGTGACCATAAAGCCGGTCACGGGATAGGTGGCGTACAGCGGGCTCAGCTTGACCATCAAAAACACGCCGGCCTTGACCATGGTGGACGAGTGCAGCAGGGCGCTCGTGGGCGTGGGGGCGACCATGGCGCCGAGCAGCCAGGTGTGGAACGGCATCTGTGCGGCCTTGGTAAGCGCGGCGATCGACAGCAAGACGACCGGCAGCACCAGCAGCGCGGATTGCGCGGTTCCGGCGCCGGAAAGCTCGATCATGCCCGAGATGGTCAGCGGCACGCCGTTGACGTGCAGGAACATAAGGCCCGCCAAAAACGCGATGCCGCCCAGCATGTTGAGGATGATCTGGGTAAAGGCGTTTTTGATGGCCTCGGGCGTGCGCGTATAGCCAATCATAAGAAACGAGCACACGGTGGTGATTTCCCAGCCGCAGAACAGCCACTCCAGGTTGTCGCTCGTCACGATGACGAACATGGCCGAAAGGAACAGGAACATAAGCGCCAGGAACTGCGGGCGTCGGTCGGGCGCGGTCTGCCCACGCAGCGCGGCCTCGTGCTCATCGTGCGCCTGGAAGTCCTTCATGTAGCCCAGGGCATACACGCAGATCAGGCTGCCGACAATGCCAACGGCGAGCACCATGATCACGCTCATATAGTCCAGGTAGAGCGGCGTGGCGGTGACGACCTCGGCCGTGGGCAGCGTCATGGCAGCGAAGGCAACCGAACCAACCAGCTGCACCACGCCGAGCACACCGGTAAGCGCGTTCCTATATTTGAACGCGTTGTACAGGATGACGGCGCACAGAATTACGTCGACGACGGAGCTGATGATCGAGAGCACATGCGAGGTGCCGGGGGCAACCTCAAAGCCCTGCGGACCCGTGCCAAAAAATAAGACGGCAACTACAACGGTCACCGCCATAATAATGCCGGAGCCTACAAGCCCTACCGCATCGCGGGCTCGGTCACTGCGCGCGAGCAGCATGCCCATCGCCGGTACCAGCGGAAACAGGGTAAGGAAATACAGTAGCGTCATACCATCACTCCCCCATGCAAAAACGCTGCAATTATTTAACGTTATAGCTCAAATTGGGAGTTCAGGCGGCAGGTTTTCGGTCAACTGGGGAGTTTTAGGCGTATGGGGTAAGGGCACGTCCGCTTTGGAGCAGAGAGGCGACGCTCCCCCTATCGTAGCGGCGGGCGCACGGGCCACTGCGCGCGGTTTATTGACCACTTTGAAGGATGTCCCGATAGACTCGCGGCGGTCCAAAAAGTTGGCGCGGCAAGAAAAATGCGCCCCTGCGGACGCACCATCCCGTTCGCTATTCCGCCTTTTTAACGCGCGGTTTACGACCCCGCGGCTTATCGACCAAGGCGGCCTCGCCACCGTCGCGATACTGTCGGCACCAAGCTTTAACCGAAGACTCGCTGGGGACCTTGTGCTTGACCATGACCTCACGCACCGTCAGACCATGTTCCAAGCGGTCCTTAACCACGGCAAGCTTAACGTCAAACGAATATGTGTGGTGATGAGAGCCCGCATTGAGAACGGCGTCGACGCCGCCCACGGCATACGCACGGGCCCACTGACGGGCTGTGGCCTGGGGGATGCCAAGCTCTGCGGCGAGCGCGCGATGGCCAACCCCTTCTTGGAGGATCTCGACAGCGCGCTGCCTAATCTCGGGCGCATGCGTGCGAGTCCTTGTTGTTTCTGACATACCTGCCACTTCTACTTCTTAGCCTTAAACGTTAAATTGCTTTCTTACGTGCAAGTTAGATAGTAGCATTTTACTGTTTGCTCAAAGCAGTTAATTAAAATAGACGCGGCGCTATCTGGGAATTTGACACCAATTTACGACATTTCTTTATTGATTATTTACGCTGGTAACTAGCTCGCAGCTAATCGTCATTCGCTTGCCAGCAAAATTGGCATCTCTTTATATCCTTTGGAATAGAGGATATGATTATTAACCCCTCCTCCAATAATTTTGAGCAGCCTGCAAGGCAGTAGACGCCTCACTCCCCATGATTAGCGCGCATTGCCGTCCACCGGGGCAAAACAAAAAGGGCGGGACCTGCTGCGCTTGCAGGCCCGCCCCGATTGACACCCGATGGGACGCGGCCGGACGAGACAGATCCGTGCTACCGCCCCGCCTGGCCGCGATGTTCAACTACAGCTCGTTGGCCGCGTGATATGCCGTGCGAATGGCGTTCGCAATGTCGGCGGTGCGCTCGCCCGAGCAGTCGCCCACACAGGTCACGGGCACCGTAACGCCATCCAAGTCAAACACGTTGGCCTTGGAACCGACGGCCATCACCACGTAATCGCAGGCGATCTTCACCGACTCCTCGGCGCCGTCATCGGCAGTGCGCACGGCCTCCACGCCCTCGTCGGTAATGGCGGTCAGACGGGTCTTAACATGCTGCTCCACGTTGTGCTCTGCAAAGTCGCTCATAATCAGCGGCAGAATGGTCTCGGACTCGCCCGCGGCAATCTTGTCGAGCATCTCCACGATCGCCACTTCGCAGCCGTGCTGCAGCAGGTACTCGGCAGTCTCGGTACCCACCAGGCCACCGCCAATGACGGCGACGCGGCCCGTAAGCTCCACCTTGCCGGCCAGCACGTCCCAGCTCGAGACGACCTTCTTAGAATCGGCACCCGGAACAGGGATGACCACGTCGTGCGCGCCCACAGCCACAATCGCGGCGTCGGCGGCGTTGAGGTCCTCAGTGGTAGCGGCATGGTTGAGCTCAACCTTCACGCCCAGGCCGGGCAGAATCTTCTCGTAATACTCGACCGAGCGCATGATCTCGTCCTTGCGCGGAGGCGCGGCCGCCAGCACAATCTGGCCGCCCAGATGATCGCTCGCCTCGTAGACGGTCACGTCGTAGCCGCGCTTGGCCGCCACGCGCGCGGCCTCCAGACCGGCAATACCGCCGCCTACAACGGCGATCTTCTTGTCGCCCACGCCCGGCTTAATGGCGATGGTAGCCTCGTCGCCGTTCTCGGCATTGAGCACACACGAGATGTACTTGCGGTTTTGAATCGCATCGACGCAGCCCTTGTTGCAGTTGAGGCACTCGCGGATGGGCTCGCCCGTGGCGGCCTTTAGCGCAATGTCGGGGTCGCACATGAGCGAGCGGCCGTAGGCGATGATGTCGGCGGCGCCGTCTTCCAGAATCTTCTCGCCGGCCTCGACCGAGACAACACGGCCCACAGTTGCCACCGGCACGGAGACCAGGGCCTTGACGCGCTCGGCCACGGGCAGCGTCCAGTTGTAGGGCATGGCGCCCATGGACGGAATGGTGTCGCCCATATTGCCGGTGTGGTTGGCCTGTGCAACCTGGATCATATCGATGCCCGCGCCCTCGAGCAGCTTGGCGAACTCGCAGGCCTCATCGGGCTGCAGGCCGCCCTTGCCACGCGGCGTGCCGTCGGGGTTCTCCATGATCACGGGGAGCTTATACTCCACCATCAGCTGCGGCGCGGCTTCCTTGATGGCAGCGACGACCTCCAGCGCGTAGCGAACGCGGTTCTCAAACGAGCCACCGTACTCGTCGGTGCGCTTGTTGAGGATCGCGGAGCACAGCGAACCCACCAGGCGGTCGCCGTGGACCTCGATGGCGTCGATGCCGGCCTGCTGCGCGCGAGCGGCCGAGGCAGCGATGGCCTCCTTGATCTGGGTGAGCTGCTCTACACTCGCCTCGTTCACAAAGTGCTGCATGTCGTGGTGCAGCTTGGCGTATGCCTGCTTGCGGATCTCGTTGGACTCGGCCATCTTGGCGGCAAAGGTCTCCTCGTCGCCGGCGGCCTTGGCCTCCTGCGCGGCTTTGGCTGCAGCCATGGAGCCCATGACCATGCGGCCGACACCGGGCACGTCGTACTCGGGGTGGAACAGCTGCAGCGCGACCTTGGCACCGTGCTTGTGGACGGCGTCGGCCAGTGCCTTAAACGTGGGGATCTGGGCGTCGGTCGCCAGCTTGGGCGTGGGGCTTGCGGTCATGACGGGAGCGACGTCGCCGATGACGATGTAGCCCACGCCGCCACGAGCCAGGCGCTCGTAAAAAGCCAGGCTGCGCTCGCCGATGGAACCGTCGCGCTCCTCATAGCCGGTGGTCAGCGGCGGGAACATAATGCGGTTCTTGAGCTCAAGGGGGCCAACCGTAATGGGCTGGAGCAGCTTGGACGCAGGTGCGGTCATGGACATTCCTCTCTTGTAGACGCGGCGGCGATGGTGCCGCGTAGTTGTTTAGAGGATATGGCATGGGGGTACAGCGGCACAACGAAAATCGGCGAATATCAGGTGGAGGCAGGCGGATGGGGCGGGGCGGCCCGTCGGTTTGTCTCAATCTGTAACAGCTACCCAGCAAAACCGGGTCTTACTGTTACAGATCGAGATATTCCTCTCGACCCATCCTCAACAATCTAAATCTGTAACAGCTAGACCCACTTTTGACCCCTACCTGTTACAGATCGAGACAATAGAAACCATCCCAACAAAACGTCTCGATCTGTAACATCTATCGACCAAAACCGGCCCTAGGCATTACAGATTGAGACAAACCAAACCGGGCTTCCGAATAATCTTGATCTGTAACAATTAGACGACAAAAATCGCTCCTCGTGTTACAGATTTAGACAAACGGAGGCTGGCGTGCTGGTTTGTCTCGATTTGTAACGGCCAGACGTCCAAATCGGGTCCATCTGTTACAGATCAAGATATTGTTTGAGAAGCTGCGGACCGTACCGAAAACACGATCCCGGAATAACAAAAAAGCTCGTCGGCTAGGCCGACGAGCTGCAAGTTCTTGGTCGCGGGGGCAGGATTTGAACCTACGACCTCCGGGTTACGGATATGGCGGGCCGTCAAACAGCGATTGGACTAAAGCCGGGCCTTCCACAGTGTTTAGTCCTATAAACAGTCCAACATCTTTATTTCTAGTCGTTAGATTGGACTAAAATGACTTTGATTTCGGTATTTAGTCGTATCTTACGACTAAATACCAGCCACGAGACCGTTAGGAGCGATCTTGTACTACAGCGATCACGACGTCCTTGAACTCATCGCCCGTATCGAGAAGCCCTACGAGAGCGAGGTTATCGAGCTCAAGGAAGCGAAAAACGACTTCAGTTTCAAGAACCTCGGGAAGTACTTCTCCGCCCTGAGTAACGAAGCGGTCCTGCGCGGGAAACAAGACGCCTGGCTCATCTTCGGTATGGACAACGACAAGGTCGCATGCGGAACCGCTTACCGAGAAGGAAATCCGGCCAACCTTAGATCCCTTAAAAAGGAGATTGCGGACCGCGCGAACAACCACCTCACCCTGAGAGAGATCCATGAACTCAGGATTGACGGCAAACGCGTCCTCGCGTTTCAAATCCCCGCCGCAACGCCGGGCATGCCAACGGCGTTCAACAATGCGGCATGGGCGCGCGAGGGCGAATCACTCGGGCCACTCCCCATCGATAAGTACGAGCAGATACGCCAAATGCGGAGGCCGGACTGGAGTGCCCTCGAAATCGAAGAAGCAACCTTCGAGGACCTCGACCCCGAAGCCGTGAAGAAAGCGGTGGGGCTCTTTCTCTCCAAGCACCGACGGCATTCCGGGGCGTTCGCGGACATGGATGACCGCACGATTCTCGACATGGCAAACCTAACCAGAAACGGCAAGATCACCCCGACGACACTCATCCTGCTCGGAAGGCCGGAATCCACCCGCTTGCTCGATGGGATGAGCCCGCGCATCACCTGGACTCTCTATGCCTCCAATGGATCGGTAACCTCTTACGAGCACTTCAAACCACCCTTCCTTCTCGCGATTGACCAGGTACTCGGGAAAATCCGCAACGAGAAGTACCGGTTCAACGCAAATGGCGCGAGTCTGTTTCCCTTTGAGGCTGACCAGTACGAACCCGAGATCATCAGAGAGCTCCTGAACAACTGTATCGCCCATCAAGACTATTCCATGCAGGGGCGAATCAACGTCGAGGAATTCGAGGATCACCTCGTTTTCCTAAACGAAGGGTCCTTCATTCCGGAGACAATCGAAAATGCGATGCGGCCGGGTTTTAAGCCAAGCTACTACCGCAACCCCTTCCTTTCCGAGGCGATGGTGCAGATGGACATGATCGACACCATCGCCATGGGAATCCCCAAAGTATTCCAGATGCAGAGAAAGCGATACTTCCCCCTACCCACCTACGACCTTTCGGATCCAACCCGCGTGCGCGTAAGTGTCTACGGTAAGACCATCAATGAGAGCTACAGCAGGCTACTCTATGCTAAGCCGGACCTTCCGATGGACGTCGTCTACCTTTTGGACAAGGTTCAAAAAGGCGAGGAAATCACGAACGAGGAGGCCTCAGAGCTGCATCGACTCAAGCTTATCGAAGGCAGGTACCCCCATATCTCCATCACGAACGCCCTTGCCTCGAAGACGGGACAGGAGGTGTCTTACACGCGCAGCAAAGGCCTCAATGAAGAGGCCTGCAAGGCGCTTGTCATTCAGATGCTCTCAGAAACGGGGCCCGCACCACGTGCGAAAATCACCGCCCTCATCAACGATCTTCTCCCCTCGGGCCTTACCGACGCGCAAAAGGCCAAGAAGGTATCGAACCTTCTAGCGAAAATGAAGAAGGTGGACAAGACCATCGATAGCGACGGAACGGGAAAGACCGCAAGATGGCATGCCCTGTAACATCGTGATAGATCTTACCGTCAGATGCACGGCCCCCAACAGACCGACCGCGATGCGTCCGGGCACCTTACCGGGCGCATCGTCTAGCATCGGAATCCTTGCTCGCGATATCTATCCCCACCAGAATCTGGATACATCAAGCGTTGTTTTCGATGACATCCCCGCATTTTGTAGTCAGAAAACAGTCGGCTTATAGGACAAAAAGTGTGTCCAATAAGCCCAGTAATTGCCGAAGCGCTTTTAAAGTCCGATCTCCGCGATTATTTTTTTCATCTCGAGGGCCCATCCGAGCTGTTCCTCGATGTACCCCGGCCATGCGTCCTGGTGGCCCTTGATGGGGTGGCCCGCCTTGTAGAAGCGCAGTCCCGAGGCCTTTTTCGCATCGAAGGGTGCCGCCGTCAGCCCGAGGCGCTCCTCGAAGATTCCGCTGTTGGCGATGGCGCGGTGCCCGATCTCCTTGTCGTCGTCCACGTACAGCTCGATACCCGTGCGGCCCTTGTGCGTATCGATGAGCAGGGCGAGATGGTATGCCGAGACCCCCAGGCGAAGCGTCGACCAATGGTCCTTGCTGGGCTTCTGCGGGCTGAACTCCTTGAGGAACTCCGGATGGCCGCCCGCCACCTCGCGGTAGGCCGTCCAGTACGCCAGCTTGACCTTTTCGGTTTCGCTGAGCCCTTCGGAAAGCTTCACGGCCTTGGTCCACTCGTTCGGTTGCTCGACCACGCCGAAGCGCGGGGCGGGCAGGGAGTCCCCGATCTTCCAGAGCTCGACCTCGACCAGGAAGAACCCGAAGTCGCTGTCGGTGTGCTGGTTGAGCCACTCGATGGCCTGGCGGTGCTCGTCGCGGGCGCGCGCCACGACCCAGATGACGACCTCGGCGCCCTTGCCGGCGGCGTACGTGATCACCTTGCCGAGGTGGTCGTGGTTGGTGTCCTCGAGCTGGTTCTCGATGATCACCTTGCGGCCCGTACCGGACTCCTGCGCGTAGATGTCCACGTTGAACGATCCGACCGAGGACTCAGTCTCTATGAGCTCGAGCTCGATTCCGACCGCCATCCCGAGGGTTGCGAGGTTCTGCTCCTCGGCCAGCCACTTGGTGAAGTCGTGGGCCTCATGCGGCCACACCTCGCGCAGGGGAACCTTCTGGATGGTGTCCAGGTTATAAGTCTTCATCCGTCACCCTTTCGCCCGATGCGTGCCTTTCGCAGTCTTCAAGTTAACTGCCATATCTGGCTCCTCTTTTTGTTCTAGTTTACCGAATCGGCTTATAGCCCAACGGGGCCCGACCGTTCCGCAGTTGCGGGGCCTGCCGCCTGTGGCAACAACCTGAGCTCCCCTGCAAGTCTCCTGGACCCGCCTTTGAGGCTAACGAACGTGAGGCCGCCCGAGATGAAGCCGCCGACGACCGGAACGACTTTGCTCACCGCGTCGCCGAAACTGCTTTTGGTGATCTTGACGCCGATTCCGGCAAGAACCTTTTTGATGATCGGGTAGTAGCTCGTCTGCGTAAGCGCCTTGCTGGCGACCTTCTTGGCGATATTCGACTGAACCGTTTTGGAAAACGCCGTCAACGCGGAGTTGGCCCCGCTCACTCCGACCATCACAGCCAGGAGAAGGGCAAAAGCCGCCAAGGTCTCATCGTCCATCTCGTCGCAATCGTCGATGAAGGACCGCCAGCCGTAAAGATACGCCAGTTTCTGCATGATTCGAAAGGCGTGGACATAGTACTGCGTCACGTCCGCCGGGATCGTTCCGAGCATCGCGAGTCCTCCGGGCAATCCCGCGGAAAACGAAAGGACGCTCGATTTCTTCGTCTCGAAATCAATGACGTCCATGGCGATGGAGTCGACAAGGCCGGAATCCATCCCGGCGGCTGCCGGGCTCGTTGAAATAGCGAGCTCCACTCGCTCGTCCGAGACGCCTCGTTTCCGGAGCTCAGAACGGAGGAAATGGTCGCGCTCGATCGCCACGCCCTTCAGTCTCATCACCTTCTGGAGGAAGGCGACGGCATATCTCTGGGCTTCTTCCTCCTCCCGATCAGCCTCGGCCTTTAGGCCCCCAATACCTTCTTTCACAGAATCGGACTCGGATAGCTCCGCCCCCTCTTTTGGCTTTACGGCACTCCCCTTCACGCTACTCACCGACCTTTTCGGCATAGAGATTAAATAGATGGGAGACGATCTTGTTCTCGTCTCCATTGAAATCGACACCGTAGGCCGATTCGATTGCCTCGTCGAGCTTGCCGTGGGCTTCGAACAGCTCTGGATACAGGAACTCGTCCGCCGGTTTATAGAGGTCGGCCAGGGACGCGCCGTGATACAGCCCCCTTGCAGAAAGCACCGCCTGACCGGCATCGATGATGGCCCGCCGTCCCTCATCGGTTAATTTCGGCAGGGGGAAATTGTTCCACACGATGGTGTTCGAGAAACGGCAGTCGCTCTTGAGCTCGCCTCCGACCGCCTTCTGCCACGCCATGAAGACCCCTGATGAGATGATTCCGAACAGGAGACCATCGGGGTCGTCGGCGAAGAAACAGGCGTCCGTAGCGATTTCCCCGGATTCACACCGTTTGACCGTGAAGTACTTTCGCCCACCGGAAAAATGACGCGGGACGCAGAGGAACGGCCCGTCGGCCTTCCTCACCTCAGCATAGCGCCAGGGCTCATCAGCAAGCCGCCTCGTCGATGCTTTCTTCGAAGCCAAACGGAAATCTCGGACTCCCTGGACCCTCTCCCTCAAGATCGGGGATTTCGCGATATCCGATCTAGGCGCGTCCGCAAGCCACAAAGACCATCTTTCCTTGTTGTTAATCAACTCCTGGGCTCCCACACACGGGACTACATATTTTGCGGCGACGCTGTCGGAAATAACGTCCTCGTATTCTTCTCTTGTCTTAATCTGGAAGTATCCCCCATCCGCCGGTTTACCTCCGATGACCATAGGAGATACATCCTCAAACAGTGGTCTCATTTTCTTCTCAACAAAGACGTTCGGAGCGTCAAGCAAGTAACCGTTCAAATTGTTCGGATGCTCAATCGTCCTTTTGCCCCGATGATACGAGAAGGCAACAGGCTCCACGGGACCCTGGGAGAATCCAACGATGACTACGTGCACATGGGCCTCGTCGTCAGCCGCCGAATCCCATACGAAAGAACGGTGTGCGAAACTGACCCTCCATCCCGCGTCGAATAGGGGCCTGAAAAGGGATGGAACCGGCTGGCCCTGGCAAATCGAGTTCGTCGAGACAAACGAAAACTCCGCGTCAGTATTAACCAAATAATCGGCCGCTTTCCTATACCAGCATGTCGCATAGTCGAGATAGCCGTCGTAGCCCCGGCCCCAAACATACTTGAGGTCGTCCACCTGCTCATCGGTCCTTTGGGACTGCCCGATAAACGGCGGATTGCCGAGAACGTAGTTGACCTCATCACTTGGGACCACGTCGTTCCAGTCGATGCGAAGCGCGTTTGCGTTGACGATGCCCTCGTAGTCCGTGAGCGGCAGTTCCTGATAGACGCGCTGCGTCACCTTTGCCGTATCGGCATCCGCCTGCTTCTCGGCAATCCAGAGCGCAGTGCGGGCAACGCAGCAGGCGAAATCCTCAAGCTCGATGCCATGGAAATTCTTCAGACTGACAAGGACGTCGGCGGCCTCGACCTCCTCAAAGCGGAAAGACGTTTGTTCTCCTTGGAGTTCAAAAAGAATACGGTTTTCTAACTGTCGCAGGCAGAGATAGCTCTCCGTAAGGAAATTACCCGAACCTGCCGCCGGATCGAGGATAGAGATGCTACCGATCTTCTCATGGAGCTCCTTGAGAGCACGGGTCCTCGCGCCGCCCGCGACGGGCTTTGCACAGGCCTCATCAAACTCCACCTTGAGATCGTCGAGAAAAAGCGGGTCAATCACTTTATGGATGTTCTCGGGGCTCGTGAAGTGTTGGCCGTTCGCACGCCGATGGTCATGCGACAGCGCCCCCTCAAAGATGGAACCGAAGACCGTGGGGCTCACGCCAGTCCAATCGAATTCCTGACAGCCCTCGACAATGAGCGTATGTCGGAAACTCTCGGACAATGGCGGGATTTCCGTCCTCTCACGAAAGAGGCCGCCATTCATATAGGGTAGCTTCTTCAACCAGTCCTCGGCGTACTTGTCACGATCTTCATCTTTGGTATCGAGCCAGACGAACAGGTCCTTGAGGCCTCGCCTGAGATCACCCGCCTGGAAGTGTGCGACGTAGTCTCGGAAGGCATTTGGCTCCATGAGACCAGCGTCCTCGCAGAACATAAGGAACATGAGGCGCGTCATGAGCACGGAGAGCGCATGGTGGTTCTCGGGCGCGTCGGGGTCGTCGAACGCCTCGGCAACCTGGTCATGAAGTTTCGACATGATCTTGCCGGCCTCTACGGAGACGGCACGGGAGATCGTGGCCGGGGCCTCCGCCCCGCCCTTGAGGAACTGAATGGCCGCGAGATTCTTGGGGAGCTCGGCGAGTGGCAACTTGAAAAGAGGCTCCCGGCATAGCGAGTCCCGTTCGCGGTCGAAGACCCAAAACTCGGCAAAATTGCAAGCGATAATGTAGCGCGGCTGTTGGGAGAGGGGCATGCCCTGAGCATAGGCGTTACCCTGCTTCGCTGGTGTCACCTTGCGTCCCTGGTGCGTCTCCTCCTTGGCGAGATCGATTCCAAGCGACTTCTGCTCGACGAGGGTTTTTGCCGACGGGATGAAGACGTCGATGTACCCTTCATGTGTGCTCGCATCGGTGGAAACGGGCTTTTCGAACTCAAGCCGTGACACCGCGTCCTCTACGCCGAGGACGTTCTGGTAAAAGTCAATCCAGAACCGCTGGGTGTCCTGGTTCTCATTTCCCTTTTTCGCCCACCTGCTTGCAAAAGCTTCTGCATCGGCTTTCTTTCCTGGCATACGGACCCTCACTTGATAGCCTTTTCCACTGAGAAAGATTCTACGGGTTCTTCACTTCTATTTAGCTGGTTTTAGTTTTATTGGCATCCGTTTTGCCTTGGCGGTCGTTGCAATCTGCTCATATTCCGCTCAGGAGTCCTCGCTGCATTGTCAAGATAAAAGAAAACAGCCCAGAGGAACAAGGCCTCTGAGCTGCTAAAAGTCTTGGTCGCGGGGGCAGGATTTGAACCTACGACCTCCGGGTTATGAGCCCGGCGAGCTACCAGACTGCTCCACCCCGCAATGTCTGGGCGCCTCATATGCGCAAGAAAGAATATTACTCGGGAGTTCGGTGGACGGCAAGAAAAATCTCGTAGAGCATAATTCCTTCATATTTAAAACCTCTCAGCCCATATCACCGTAAACGAATCGCAGCCGAGCGCCGTCGACAGCACGTATACAATGGTGCGCGTCCTTTTATGCCGAAACCGGGAGTAGACATGCTGCTCGCTATCGATATGGGAAACACGCAGACGGCCATGGGCCTGTTTGACGGAGACGAGCTGGTGCAGTCGTGGCGCATGCCCACCGACCGCTCCTATACCGCAGATGAGATCCATGTGCGCCTGATGGGTTTTTTTAAGATGTACGGCCTTTCGCTCGACGCGGTCGACGCTATCGCCTTTGCGGGCGTGGTGCCGCAGCTCTCGCGCGAATGGCATGCCGTGGCCGACCGCATTGCCGCAGACGCCATCGTCATTGGGCCGCAGACGGCCGCCGTGACCAAGCTGCGCGCGGCGCGTCCCCAGGCCGTAGGTGCCGATCGCGTCGCCAACGCCGTTGCGGCCGAGACCTTCTACGGCGCACCGGCGATCGTGGTGGACTTTGGCACCGCAACCAATATCGACGTCATCGATGAGGACGGTTATTACATTGGCGGAGCGATCGCGCCGGGCATCCGCATCTCCATGGATGCACTTGCCGCCCGCGCCGCCAAGCTCGCCAGCGTGCCGCTCGAGGCGCCCGAGCACGCCATCGGCCGCGATACCGAGGAGTGCATCAAGGTCGGCGCCGTGGTGGGCACCGCCGCTATGGCCGAAGGCCTGGTCGCGCGCATGAAGCGCGAGCTGGGCCGCGAGGATGCCACCGTTATCGCCACGGGAGGCCTCGCCGGCATCGTCGCCGATTCGACCGATGCCTTCGACGTGGTCGATGGACAGCTCACCATTAAGGGTATCTGCGAAATCTACCGCCGCATGCAGGAGCTGGGGTAAGACAGGGACCGGAGCCAAGCGTGAGCATTGTCTTATCCCCTCGGTTTCTCTGACGCGCGGACTAGGTAACTCTAGTTCTCCAACCCCTCCGTGAGCCAGATCAAGGGACTACGTTTCATCAAAACAGAAAGGTAGCGGGCCAGATCAACGTACTCTTTGCAGACAATACCGACCGTGAAAAGGTCCCCGCGGAGCTTGACGAACTCTTTAACAATCCCGTCCATGCGCTCTTGGCTCACGGGAGTGTGAAAGCTAACGGGAAACCTCGTCCCTTTGACCGACTTTACATAGTCCTTGACCATAAACTCCGTGAACATGCGGTTGATTACCCCGCATCAGTCCGATGGCCCAGAAAAGCAGAGCGCAAGCTCTCCACGCTCCTCGAACAGTTCCAGATCGAAAAGCCCCACGTCAAGACGCCCCTCAGCACACGCAGACTCATATTCGATGCGCATCGACCCATCTGGAGCTATCTTTTCAAAATAGTCAGCTGGAAAGAGTACGTTGGCAACCCTTGGCATAGCAGCCCCCCTTCGCAAACCTCAACCTCACCTTTCTTGCACGTCCACCGACGGCAGCGCGACGCTTGCCACAAAGAGCGGTACGCCGGTGCGAGACACGAGCGCTGCATAGAAAGGCCTGTCAAGCGTTATCTTGCGCGGCTCTGGCGGGTTCTCCGGCGGAAGGCCCGCGACAGCGACCATCACCGTGTACGCGCCGGCCTCTACGCCGTTCTCATCGACAGCGAACTTCGCGCCATGGACAATCTGCGTTGAAGTCCCCCCTACCCCCACCATAGGTGTAAGCTCCATCGCAGTTGCCGTAGAGACGCCGGCGGCCTTTAGCAGCGAGCAGACGTCCGAGAGCGTCGACTCGCATTCAAAGCGAGGAACCCCCAGGTCGACGGGCTCCCATTCTCCCTCGCCTTGGGACAGACGCTCGAATAGCCCAAGCGCGTCATCAACATGATCATCCTCGCCGCTCGGAAGAACAAAACACACGCCGGCATCGGAGCTGAGCGGCAACAAGAAGGCAACCCTGCCGTTCTCGACGATCACCGCACAATCGCGCTCGCCACGCATAAACGCTGCCTGAACATCGCCGTTCTTTGCATGGAAGGTCTCAACTTTGGTCGATTCGCCATCAAACGGATCCGCCCATGCATCCTTCATGTAAAGCGCGCTCACAAGACAGGCAAGAGCCACTGGTGATAACTCGATGCTTGGCGACAGCAGGCCGTGAGTTTGTTCGGCTATCCAATCGGTCACCCGTTGGCTAACGCGCGGATCGGCCAAGTCATCGATTGACACATGCACGCTGCATTTGTCGCACTCGTGCAGAAACGCCTCCGATGGGCTCGCGGACCTGGAAAGCCAAGCTGCCGTTGCCGAGCTCGCATCATAACCGTCATAGCCCCAGTTCCGCTCCAGCTCGATGCCGAAGGGATCACGCTCGCTAAACATGTCGCCATCGCCCAGGAGCATGTCGAGCTCCCGACATGTGGCGCCCGAGGCACCCTTTCGTACAATCGTCAACAAGCTCGCGACGCACGCAGGCGACCAAACCCCGTTCTTGCCTTGAGCGAGTATTTTCTCGGATAGGGATTTTGCAACCCTCCATGCCTGTGGACACGCCGAATTTGCTTTGTCAGTCATAGTCTGCTCCCATCGTTAGGACATAAACTATTATTTCGCACGGCGCGGACACAAATCTCGCACCGGAAAGGCAGCCCAATGGTTTTCTAAGAGGCTCAAAGCCTTTCTATTCCTCAAAAACGAAAAATTTTCAGTTTTGAGGAATAGGCTCGAAGCACGCTAAGCCTCGCCGCACAGCCACCTCGCCAGGTCCACGATCTGCACTCCGTCGCGATCCGTGGCCTCGTGATGCGTGCGGGCGAGAATCATCTTGGGATACGCATCGCCAATGCTCAGCAGATGCGAAATCTCGCGTTCAAATGTCTTATCCGAGCTGATGTCGTCGCTCACCTGAATGTAGAGCTTCTCGCTTCGCTTGATTGCTACAAAGTCAATTTCCTTTTTATAGAGTACGCCGACGTATACCTCATATCCACGGCGCAGCAGCTCGATGGCCACCATGTTCTCGTACACGCGACCCCAGTCCATATCGCGTGTACCGAGCAGCGCGTATTTGAACGCGTGGTCTGCCAGGTAATACTTCTCGCCGCTCTTAAGGTATTTCTTGCCGCGAATGTCATATCGACGAACTTTATAGAAGGCAAACGCATCGCACAGGTACCCCATGTACGCACCGACCGTCTTGTTCGTAATCTTTAGCCCATCCGCATTTAATGTATCGGTAATGTTGCGTGCCGACGTAATGTTGGAAACGTTGTCCATCATGTAATCGGCAATGCGCAGCAGCGCCGATTCGTTTCTCACGTTATGCCGTTGCACGATATCTCTCACAATGAGCGTCTTAAAGACGTTGGAGAGATATTGATAGCGCTGCTCCTGCAGTGGATAAGGGTAAGAGCCAGACATACCGCCGGTTCGCGCATACTCATCGAAGCCACGGTCGACCTCGCCCTCGTCGCCATAGAGACGATACTCCTCAAACGAGAATGGGAAAACCTCGATCTCGAACGTGCGCCCCGTAAAGAGCGTCGACAGATCGCTCGACAGCAAAAAGGCATTCGATCCGGTAATGAAGATGTCATAATGCTCGGATGCGTGAAGGCTGTTGATCGCACGCTCAAAACCGTCGCACATCTGAACCTCATCGATAAGCAGAAAGTTTTGTTTGCCGGGCACCCGATGATCTTTTACATAAGCGAGCAACGCGTGATACTCGAGCAGGTTCTCGAACTCATCGAGGTTGTAGTTGATATGGATGACATTCGAATTAGGCAGATTTGCCTCCACGTAATCGCGGAGGGCCTCGAGCAATTTTGATTTACCGCTGCGGCGGATGCCCGTGATGACCTTGATATCCGGCACGCCAATAAGACTCGTCAACGTGTCCATATATGACGCTCTATTGATGAGTTTCATCGGGGCCTCCTCGCGGTCTTTTATCTCTATTCCTCAAAACTGAAAATTTTTCAGTTTTGAGGAATAGGCTCTATAGCGAATATACCTCGCGAAAGGCCGAGCTGCCTTAATCCTATTCCTCAAAAACGAAAAATTTTCAGTTTTGAGGAATAGGGCCGCGATGCCACCCTGTAGTCGCGCAAAGACCCTCCCCGGCAGAGGCAGTTCGCTCTGCCGAGGAGGGTCTTGTAGTCATCGTTATCTTTGAGCGCGAACATCTCGCGTTACAGTCCGCGAATCCGTACAGCCTCGGGCGGAAACTCCTGCTCGCCGGCATCGGTCTTGATGGTCGCACGACCCCAGATGTCCAGGCCCGCAAACACACCGACCGCAAGCGGCAAGCCGTTGGGCGACACCGCCGCAACCTGGCGGCCCAGCAGCGGCACCATGTCGAAGTACTCGCCCAGCACGGGAGCCAGCGGGCCGGCGGCGCCCTGCGGCGTGTTGGCGACAACCGCCCAGGCGTCCACGCGGGCCAGCACGGCGGTAGTCAGCGCTTCGACCAGCGCTTCATCGGTCACATCCACGCCAAGTTCGCCCAGCGCCGCGCGCTCAATATCCACCGTCACGGCACCGAACATACCCGCAGCACCGGCGCCACCGTTGACGGCGACGCGTGCAAACGACGTCTCAAACGCGGGCGCGCCGTACACGATATCGCTCGGCAACCGAATGCCCACCTTACCGGCAAGACCCAGCCCCGGCGTCGATGCCGTTCCCGCGAGCGCGTCCATCATGCCCATCGCCGCCACAAACGGCAGGCCATGGAAGGCGTGCATATTCACATCCGGGCGCACGACCAGCGAAAATGCCAACGATGTGTCGCCGGCACTCCAGGCGCACCAACCCGCGGGCACACCCTCGCGGCCCGCGTCACGTGCCGCGTCAAGCTCGGTACCGGCGGCTACAGCGTTCATCTCAATCATCTACATACGCCCCAATTCGCCCACGATATGGCCCACGCGATCCTCGGGCTCCTTGACCTCGACGCCGTTGTAGCGGAAGAACCGCGCCGGGTCGTGCATCAGGTCCTCGAGCGGCACCAGCACAAAGTCGCGTTCGCCAATGAGCGGATGCGGCAGGCGCAGCTTTTTGCCGCCATGGGTCTCGCCATCCATCCACAGCAGGTCCAGATCGATGGTGCGTGGGCCGTTGACCTTGGCCTTCTTGGATCGGTCGCGCCCCAGCTCGGCCTCGATCTTCATAAGCTCGTCGAGCAGCACCAGCGGCGCCAGCTCGGTCTTGATCTCGATGACAGCGTTGGCAAACGCGTCCTGGCGCGTCTCGTAGGCCGGCTCGCTCTCGTAGATGCGCGAGCAGTTGGACACACAGGTGAGCGGAATCTCGGCGATCATGTCGCGCGCGGCGCGGATGTTGTCGCAACGATGCCCCAGGTTGGAGCCCACGGCCACAAACGCGCGACGCGGCTGCGGCTTGGCAACAGCCCAGTAGCCGTTCAGGAACTGCGCAAAGCCGGTGACATCGTGCACGCGCACGATGTTGGCACCGGCCTGGATAGCGCCCAGGCACACGCCAAATGTGGCGGCATCGCGCTCGGCGGCCTCGCTCACGCCCGAGACGGCGCCCACAAAGCGCTTGCGCGACACGGCGCACATGAGCGGATAGCCCAGCGACGCCATCTTGGCGGTCTCGCGCTGGATGACGATGTCTTCGTTGGCCGTCTTGCCAAAACCCGGACCCGGATCGATGCAGATACGGTCGCGTGACACGCCAGCATGGATGAGCGCGCGGGCCTGATCGGACAGAAAGCCCATGACGCGGCGCATGATGGGCGCCGAATCGGGCAGGGTAAAGCGGCGGAGCTGCGAGGTGGGCACATAAGCCTCCTCGCGGCGGGCGCTGCGGCGCATCATGGCGGCCAAGTGATCGCTGGGCTCCGGCGCGGGCTCAGGGGTCGCGGCGGCCTCGGCGGCAGGGGCAGCCTGCTCGGCGGCGGGCGTCTCCTGCTTCTGCTCGCCCGTTGGCTCGGGCGCTGGCTCCGGATCGCCAAACGGCAGCGAGGGCTGCACCACGCCACCCGGCAGTTTGGCCTCCGTCTTGGGCTCGCCCAGCAGCTTGCCACGACGACGGCGGGCGGGCTTCTCGGCCTCGCGCGCGGCCTCGGCAGCCGCCTCACGCGCCTTCTCGGCAACAAACGCCGCGGCAGAGGTATCGAGCTGCACCGTTGCATGCGTGCGAGCGGGCGCGGCGACCTCGCCGGCGTGCATCACGATGACGCCGCAGGTGCTCGTCGCGACAAACTCGACCATCTTGGGGTCGGTGAAGCCCGTCACGTCGTTGACGATCGAGGCGCCGCAGCGCACGGCCGCCTTGGCAACCGCCACGTGACGTGTGTCGATCGAGACGATGGCGCCCTCTTTGGCCAACGCACGCACAACGGGCAGCACGCGGCGAGCCTCCTCATCGGGGTTGACCGGGGTAAAACCGGGGCGCGTGGACTCGCCGCCCACGTCGATGATGTCGGCGCCGGCGTCGAGCATCGCCAGGCCGTACTCGATGGCGGCATCCGGGTCGAAATGCTCCCCGCCGTCGCTAAACGAATCGGGCGTCACGTTGAGGACGCCCATGATGCGCGGACGGTCAAAGCTGAGCTCGTACTTTCCGCACCGCCATGTCTTGCTGTCGTTCGCCATGAACATCCTCCTAAAATGCCCGCGCCGCCACGCTCGGGCGCAGGCGGCGGGGTCGCTTTGCAATTAGTCTTTCTATTGTATCCGCGCGCGCGGGCTAGAACGCAAACGCGGCAGCGATGTCGCAAGAAATCAGCAGGTCGGCATTTGCATCCTGATCGGTGGGAGCAAGATTGCATATGGCCAGCGTATCGCCGGTAAAGTATCGCGTAAGGCCCGCCGCCGGATACACCACGAGCGAGGTCCCGCCCACAATGAGGGCATCGGCCGCGGCAATGGCGGCAACGGCGTCGGTCAGCACATGCTCGTCGAGCGGCTCCTCGTAGAGCACCACATCGGGCTTAATGCGCCCGCCGCCCGCGGGCACGGGCACACCCGCGGCGTCCTCGTGCCCGCGGGCGCAAATCCACTCGGCGCTATAGACCGCGCCGCACGACTGGCAAATGTTGCGATGGACCGATCCGTGCAGCTCGAACACGCGCTGCGAGCCCGCCATCTGATGCAGACCGTCGATATTTTGCGTCACCACGGCACCAAGCTTGCCGGCACGCTCCAGCTCGGCCAGCTTGGTGTGGCAGCGGTTGGGCTTGGCGCCAAGCGAGATCATCTTGGTGCGGTAGAAGTCGAAGAACTCGGCCGGATGCGCCTCGTAAAAGCTATGCGAGAGCATGGTCTCGGGCGGGTAGGCAAACTGTTGGTGATATAGGCCGTCCACGCTGCGGAAATCGGGAATGCCACTCGCCGTGGAAACACCGGCGCCGCCAAAGAAGACCACACGCTTGTGGGTACCAAACAGCTCCGCCAGTGCGGCGGAGGCCCGCTTGGGATCCGATATCGCCTGCGTCATATGAGTCCTCCGTCCTTGTTGGTCGGGCAGCGTCGGGCGACATCCCAGCATGCGGCCTTTGAGTCAGCACGCGCGGAGCCCACCACCGCCCCTTTTGCGCTAATCTTAAGCCTGCAAACCCCGTCGAAAGGACACCATGCCTCAGACTTACACTTTCGCCTCGTGGAACGTCAACGGTCTGCGCGCCGTGCTCAAAAAGGACCCGAGCTTTATCCAGATCGCACAGGAGCTCAATGTCGATATCCTGGCGCTGCAAGAGACCAAGCTGCAGGAGGGCCAGGCCGATATCGACCTGCCCGGTTATCACCAAACCTGGAGCTACGCCGAGCGTAAAGGCTATTCGGGCACTGCGGTCTTTAGCCGCCAGGAACCGCTACGCGTGCTGCGCGCCGATGCGCTGCTGCCTTACGCCGGCGAGGGCGCGGCAGCCGAGCTCGTGGCGCAGGCCGCGACCGAGGGCCGCGTCTGCGCGCTCGAGTTCGACAAGTTTTGGTTTGTGGACGTCTATACGCCCAACGCCCAAAATGAGCTCGCGCGCATCGATGTGCGCATGGCCTGGGACGATGCCTATCGCGGCTTTTTGGCGGGACTCGAGCGCGAGACCGGCAAGCCCGTGGTGACCTGCGGCGACTTTAACGTCGCGCACGAGGAGATCGACCTTAAGAACCCCAAGTCCAACCGCGGCAACGCAGGCTTTTCGGACGAGGAGCGCGGTAAGTTTACCGAGCTGCTCGACGCCGGGTTTACCGATACCTGGCGCGCGGCAAATCCCGACGTCGAGGGCGTCTACAGCTGGTGGAGCTACCGCTTTAATGCCCGCAAGAACAACGCGGGCTGGCGCATCGATTACTTCCTGGTGAGCGACGCCATCGCCGGCAACGTGCGCGACACCGGCATCCGCGGCGACATCTTTGGCAGCGACCACTGCCCCGTCACCCTCACCCTAGAGCTCTAGCACCAGCCGACCCCTCGGGGACGAAGCAAAACGGATCATTTTCACCTCGCGAGGGAATCCACGCGGCACACCCGCCACGAAACTGCCCCATCTACTACGTTTAAGCCACTACCCTCAACCACGGCGAACAACGCAAAAAGAAAACCGCAGGTAGAAAGCCTGCGGTTTTTCATAAAACGCGGTCATGGTCGAGGGTATCAAGCTAAACGTAGTAGATGGGCCAGTTTCGTGGCAAGCGCCGTCAACTGATTCCCTGGGGACGTCTGGGGGCGGAAGAAAACGGATCGATTTGGCTCTCTGAGGGCCACGACGCCCGTCATATCAGCCGGCCATTTTAAAACTATGCCGGTTTACGGGGCTGAATCGCAAATCCCCAACCAAACGCAATTCAAGCAAAATAAAACCGCAGGTAGACGGATCGTCTATTTTCGGAAAAGCCGGCATGGTCTGCCTGTGCCAATCTAGCCCCGTAAACCGGCATAGTTTTAAAATGGCACTTCGACAGTATTGATTCTCGCCCCGGCGCAGCCGCCACTACAGCCCGTATTTCACGACGACACGGTTAATGCGACGACACCAAGGTTTGTAGAGAGCGGCCAAGAACACGCAGGTCGCAAGGCCGTGTGTGATATCGAACGGTACCGCCGTGGCAAGACGCGCCACGGCGCCCGCCCACGTGAGCGGTTGCACAAAACCGATGATGTCGTAGGCGTTAATCACGGCGCCATAGAGCAGGCCCGACGCAAAGCCGTACGCCATCAGCGCCGGCATGCGCACGGTTCCATCGGCACGGTCGAACGCACCCGCATGCGCCAGCGCACCGCCAACGTATCCCACGAGCCCCCAGGCATACATCTGCCACGGTGTCCACATGCCCTGCCCAAAAAAGAAATTGCTGGTCAGCGCCGCCAGCGCGCCAACCATAAAACCATTGCGGCGACCAAGCGTCGTCCCGGCGATAATGGCGATGGCGCTCACGGGTTTAAAGTCGGGAATGGGGCCAAACAAGATACGCCCCGCCGCGGCCAACGCCGCCAGAACCAGCGTGGGCATAATCTGGCGTAGGCCCGGTCGCGACGCCTCGTAACCCGCAAAGAACAGCGCAAGCACAAGCGCCACCATAGCGAGCATCAACAAAGCAGCCTGGGCAATGCCCAGATACAGCATGATGCCCATGCCTGGCGGCACGAACAAAAGCACTGGCCCCTCTATGTAGCGCCATATACGAGCAAGCACGCGAGCTCCTCTTGCGATCTTTCTCTATCGTTCGCGCCCCATTGTGGCACACGCGCAGCACAGGTTTATCGACGATACATTCCACTCGTTAAACAAAACAACGCGCATGCGACTGAAGCCAATCGCATGCGCGCAAAAGGAGAGGCAAGCTATCGCGAATGATTCGTTAGACGAGCCTGTCCTTCAGGCTATTCCACCTCGAGCATTTCCTCGGTCTGCGGGGCCTTTTCGCCCACGAGAACATGGGCGGCCTTTGCTGCAACCGGATCGAACAGCAAGCCGCCAACCACGACAAAGGACCAACCGCCGGTTGCAAGCTTTACCCAACGAGAGAAATAGGTCGTTTCGCCCACGAGACCAAAGCCGGTCTGGAACGCTATCTCGGCCAAACCGATAATCAAAAAGAGCAGCGTGGCGGCGAACACCGTGCCCGCGATCTTTGACGCAGGGCCACCCGGTTTGAATCCGAAGAAATCAACCCAGTCCCCAACGACCCTTCCAAACTGCGGTAGTGAGCTCACCGCCTCTGCGATGACGACAGCGAGCGCAAGCTGCCCCCAAAAACCGGTAGGACTCGACATATCGAGTGCCGCTTTGCCTTCGATAATAGGCAAAAAGGAGCACATCAGGAGCGGATTCACCAGGGCATTGATTATGCCAGCGACCCTCGTTTCTCGAGTATTCATATTCATATATTCCTTTAGTTTTCGTAGTGATACGGTACGTGGAGAAACCGCGCCTCTACTGGAAAGCCAGTTTTAATTACTTTTCCGCAGGAGCGGCAGCACCACGCGAGCGCTCGTAAAACATGCCCATGAGTTCGCTACGACGCGAGACAGACAGTTTTCGATAGATGCTATGGACGTGAGCCTTGACCGTTCCCAACGAGATAACTAAATCGTTTGCTATCTGCTGGTTCCCCTGTCCCGTCAGAACTCGAGACAATACTTCTTGCTCGCGCGGCGTGAGATCGTAGAGCGCACAGAAATCGGCAATATTGCTGGCGCCCTGCTCCGCCGCGCGCCGCTCCGTCTCCAAGCGATACAAATCCAGACGATCGCGCACAAGCTGCTCGGTTCGCCGCACGTGGAACTCATCTTGATAGTGGCGTGCGTAGATAATGCAGGAAACCGCAAGACCGGCCCACAGAGTGTCTTCCATAATAACAATCTTGCCGACGTAAAACGGAACCGAGCCAGAACGCATATACATGGCTGCGTAGATAAGGTCCTCGCCAATCGAGGCGGCGTAGGCGCAAAGGCACAAAAGAAGCAGCGAACGCAAAAGATGCAGCGCGCGTGAATCAGCATCCTCCACGGGGGCGGAATGCGCCAAGCCCATCAGGCTCCAGGCGCAAAGCGAAATCATGACCAAGGGATCGATAAGGAGAAATACAATGTCGGATACGATGCCCAGATAAACTGTCCCCGCCAAGCAACGAACCAGAGCGAGCACCGGGAAGAGAAGGAACAAAGCCGATCGTGCGGTACGCTTGGTCACATCACATGCCAGCAAATAGAAGAGGATCTCCTCGCCCATCTGAGAGAGCGTCTTCGCTATTCCAAAAAGGGTCAAAGCACCATGGGGGCCAAAGCTGCCTCCCGAAGAGAACGTCCCCGACACAAGGGACGATCCCATATCGGCCACTCCTTCGAGGGCCAGCAGGGCCATGAGCATAGAGAGGTACGCAAAGCGCTTGCTCTCCGTCATGCCTTTTGTCACACCGCAGAAAAAAGCGGCGCAGGCAAAGAGGCAAAGGAAGAACACGTTGTAAAGATAGATATAAAACCCCACGAGCTTGTCCTCCCCTTTTGCCGCAACGAGACGCATGACTCATGATAGCGCAACGGTACCCCGCGGATATTCGAACCGACCGCAACCCGCAAGAGACGGGCGGCAAGGCTCGAGTAACCCTACCGCCCGCAATTTATTGCAGAATCCGATTGTTTGATTTACATCTCTTCGGCAGCCGCAGCGCGAGCAGCCTCGAGAACCTCTTCGGGAAGCTCGACGCCCTCATCGGTGTTGTAGCCGTACTTCTGGGCACCCTTTTTGAGGAAGAAGAGCGAAACCACAGCGGTAAAGGCCTCGGCAACGGTCAGAGCCAGCCACACGCCGTCGCCGCCCATGACCATGGGAAGCACCAGCAGCAAAGCGATGGGAAGAACGAGCGAACGCAGGATAGAGATGATGAGAGGCATCATCGTGTCGTTGAAGGCCGTGAGCATGTTCTGAATGCAGATATTGATGCCGACGAGGCCAGCGCAAGAGGCGAAGAGAATCCACTTCTGGGAGGCGAGGGTATATACGGGGTCGCCGGGGACCTGACCATAGACCAACAGGATCGGCTTCATCATAACGATACCCAGGACAGCAATAACGACGATGAGGATAGCGCTCAGACGACGGTACTTCTGGTACGTGCTGTGAATCTTCTTGGGATTGTTTTCGCCGATCTGATAGCTAATGATCGGCGTAGCGCCCTTACCAAAGCCAATGAACGGGCCAACAAAGAGGAACTGCACGTACAGGAAGATTGCGGCAACGGCGACGCCGTCGGCCCCAAAGTACTTCATGGCCTGGATGTTGTAGATAGCGGTCATGAAGCCGGTGGCGGCACTGTAGATAAAGTCGGCAAGGCCGATCTTGCAGCTCTCGGCGACATTCTTCGCGGGACAGGCCGGCGAGTCATAATGCAGGGCACTGCTCTTGGAGAAGATGACGACTGCAGAAGCGATGGCGCCAAAGGCAGAGCCGGTACCAAAGCCAAGAGCTGCACCCGTGGTGCCCAGACCAAGCGTACCCTGGTAGACAACGTCCATGCCCAGCGTGACCAGACCACCAAGGATGGTGATCACCATGCAATGCGTGGGCTTACCAGCAGTGAGCAGCCACATCTGGAAACCAAGCTGGATGGTGTAGAGCGGCATGAAGAAGCGGTGCACGTTCCAATAGGTGGTGCAGACGGGAGCGAGGTCTGCGTCAGCGCCCATGAAGTACCACACCTGGTCGCCAGCAAAGCTGATGGCAAAGCCCCAAACGGTAGCGATAATGGTCGAGATGAGAAGCACGCAAGTGAAGGTCTTGTTTGCCTCGGTCGTCTTCTTCTCGCCCAGAAGCTTGCCCAGAAGGGCGGCGGAACCGCCGGAGAACAGGAAGGCGATGGCCTCTACCACTGCCTGAGCAGGATAGACGATGTTAATGGCCGAAAGCGTCGCCGTGCTGTTGAAGTTGGTGGCGATAGCGGTGTCGAAAATCTGATAGATACCGGTCCAGAGCTGCAGCAGGATCGAGGGAGCTGCAAAGAGGAACAGACCGATAAGCGTGTAGTTACGCGCGAGCTTGTTAGGGCTGGTTTCTGCCATATTACTCGCCTTCCTTCTCGTACATGGTCTTGCCGTCGATGACGGTCATGAGGCACTTGGCCTCGTGGATGGTGTGGGGATCGATGGACGTGATGTCGCGGTCCATGAGCACGAAGTCGGCTTCCTTGCCCACTTCGATGGAACCGATGCGCTTCTCGAGGAAGTTCTGATACGCACCATTGATGGTGCCGGCGCAGATCATGTCCTCGACGGATACACGCTGGTTCGGGTCGAGCACGGTCTCTTCCGAAGCGTCGCCGGGCGCGCAGCGAGTCACGCCGACCTCCAAGCCCTCCATGGGATCGGGGTTTGACACGGGGAAGTCGGTCGCCGAAGTGACGACCATGCCGCGGTCCCAGAACTTCTTGAGCGGATACTCGGACTCGGCACGCTCACCAAGCTGAGCGTGCTCCAGGGACTCATAGCACACGGGGTCCTTGAAGTGCCATGTGGGATTGGCGCAAGCGATACCCTTGAGCGCGGCAAAACGATCGATGTCCTCGTCGCGCATGACCTGCAGGTGCGTAATGGTCGGGCGCCAGTCATCTTTCGGATCGGTTGCCTGGGCATACTCAAAACCGTCGAGCGCCATGGAGATGGCCGCGTCGCCGATAGCGTGCACATGCACCTGGAAGCCCTTTTCCTTGGCATAGCGAACCATGGCGTTGTAATCGTCGGGCTCGCAGTTGGGAACGCCGCGGAAACCAGGCTTGTCGGTGTAGTCATCCAGCAGGTAAGCCGTACCAGATTCGATGACACCATCGAGCACGAACTTGATGTTGTTGCACTGATAGTGCTCGCCGCGATAGGAATCGCGAACCTTGGCGCAGCGATCGATCTTGTCGAGGCCCTCGTGCTCGGGCTTGCAATAGAAGCCGGAGGTTACCTTGAGCTTGAGCTTACCCTCGATGTCGAGCTCCTCGAGAGCAATTTGAGCATTGACCTCATCGCGAAGAATCGGCTCGTAAATATTGGTAATACCGACCGCAAGCAAGTCCTCCTGCAACGTAAGAATGGCGCTCTTGAACTCTTCGACCGTATAGGAACGAATCGCCTTGAAGACATCGTTCATGGCCCAATCGCGCACAAGACCCGTAGGCTCCTGCGTCTCGGGATCCAAAACGATGGTTCCAGCCTCCTGGCTCACAAAGCCGCGACCGATGCCGGCCTTCTCGAGGCACTTGCTGTTGACCCAATAGGAGTGGCCGTCGTAGGAACCGATAAGCATCGGCACGTCCGGGCACACTGCGTCCAGCAGCTCCTTGGCCTGAATCTTGCCCTCGTTCTCGAACACGGCGTTGTCCCAACCCATGCCCTTATAGAACTCGCGTCCGGGATGCTCTTCCACATATTTGCGGATGGTATCCACGTACTCGTCCACGGTCTCGAGACCCAAAATGTCGATCTCGTAGGCAAACTGGCCAGCACCAGACGAGAAGTGCATATGAGCATCGCAGAAGCCCGGCATGAACATGCCGTCGCCCGCCTCGATCACCTTGGTGTCGGGACCGACGTACTCGCTCACCCCCGCCTCGTCACCCACATAGACGAAGACGCCATCCTTAATCGCTACTGCCTGAGCCGTAAACTCTGCGCGATTGGACGTGAACACCTTCCCCTTAAGTACGGTATCCGCTTGCATCGCAAACTCCTTTCCTGCGATCCGCTTCTCAGTCCAAAACGGATTTCGCTGGAAAGACTACGGTCGGAAAGGAGGTTTATTCTATGCGCCAAACGGTCAATTTCACTCAACCTTAGTTGTACAAACAGATTATTTTGGCAGGCAAAACGGCCTATTTCATTCTTCGGCGCCATAACACCACGTCCCGTTCGCGCGAGGAGAACGACCGCTCATGGCTCACATAGGACGCGTTTTGGCGCGCTTATACCCCTAGGGTTTACCCTCCGTCTATCCGTTGTCGATAGCCGTATTGGGCCCATGGCGCCCCTCGGCGGCGCCCGATGCCCAAACGGCAAGCCCGCGCCTGCCGCCACGAGGCCGTCTACGCCCTATAGAACACGTTGTCGGCAAAGAAGTCGGCCGGGGGCTCCATGCAGGCAATCTCACCGTCGAACATCATGGCAATGTCATCGGCAACCTGCTCGGCAAAATCCAGATCGTGCGTTGCCATGATGACGGTACCGCCGGCCTCCGCATGGTCGCGCAGGGCGCGGGCGATGATGCGACGGCTGGCCAGGTCCAGACCCTTGGTGGGCTCATCGAGCAATAGCAGCTCGGGGCCGATCAACAGCAGCTTTGCCAACGCAAGCAGCTGGCGCTGCCCGCCCGAAAGATCGTACGGATGGCGCCCATCCAAGCCGGACAATCCCAGACTCGTCGCGCGCTCTCGAGCCATAGCCTCGTCATATCCGCAGGTCGAAGCCCATTCCATCAGCTCCTCGCGCACCGTCTCGGCAACCAGCAGCGCCTTGGGATTCTGAGGCAGCAGTGCCGCCGAGGCCGCCCCGCGCTCCATATGCCCACGCTGCAACTTGACCGTCTTGGCCAGCACCGAAAGCATTGTCGACTTACCGCAGCCGTTACCGCCCACAACAGCATGCACCGCGCCTGCCGAAAACGACGCATCGAGCCCGCGCAGCACCCAGCCGGACGCTCGATCGTAGCGAAACCAGCCCCCTGCCAGGGTGGTAGCCGACCCAGCGTGCATTTTTGGGAGTATTCGGCATCCACCGGCGCACGACGGCGCCCCCGAGTCGTCTTGCGACAGGATTGGCGCCTCAAATTCAGCCGATTTGTCCGATTTCGGTCTTTTTTTTACGCCCGGAGCGCCCACGCGCGGGTCCAAATAGCCCGGCCGGCCACTGGCGCTGCTGAAAACTCCGTTTTTTGCACGCCGCGAGCCACCCCACCCTGGCACCTCGCCAGAAAACAGCTCTTCGCGATGCCCCAAGGAGGCGATGTCAGCGACCTCGCATACGCGCCCGCCCTCAATCCGATACGCGCACGTCGCGTATTCAAGCATCGGGCGCGGCTGGTGCGTTGCCACAACAACCGTGCAGCCCAGCTCGCGATTCACGCGAAACAGCGCATGCAGAAAATTTTTCTCGGCAACGGGATCCAGTTGGGACGTGGGCTCGTCGAGCAGCAGCACGCGAGGGCGCAACGCCAGCACGGCTGCCAGCGACAGCAGCTGCTTGCGTCCGCCCGAAAGCGTATCGGTATCGCGGTGGAGCCAATCCTCCACCCCAAAGAAATAACTGGTCTCGGCCACGCGACGACGCATCTCGTCGCGCGACATGCCTAAGTTTTCCAGGCCAAACGCCATCTCGTGCCACACGGTTTCGCACACAATCTGGTTCTCGGGGTCCTGAAACACATAGCCCACGCGCTCCGCGGACGCGCGAACGTCCATGTCGGCAACGCTTTCGCCCAGCATGCGCAGCTCGCCGGAGCATTCGCCCGCCGGCGAAATCTCGGGCTTGAGCAACGAGAGCAATGTCGACTTGCCCGACCCGGTACCACCGACAAGCAACGCAAACGTCCCTTGGGGAACACGCCAATCGAGCCCCTCGAACACCGGCACTTCGGCCCCGGGGTAGGCAAAGCGCAGGCCCCGCACTTCAATCGCCGGCATATCCGAGCCGCACACCGCGTCCGCCATGATGCTCCCGTCCAACCGAGCCATCAGCCAAACCTCTTCTCGTCAATCGCATGCACCACGCAGGGCAGCGCCATCCAGGTCGCGTATACAACATAGCCAGGCCACGGCGCTGGCACCGAAAGCTGCGGGTAAAACGAATACTGCATCGTCGCGGTCCACGCCACTGCCGCCGTGGCCACGCCAAACAGCGCAAGCCCAACCAGCGCGGCAACGTCGCCGCGCGCCAGCCGATACCGCGCGTACGTCGTGCGACGCGCCGCGGCGCCCCACCCACGGGAGCGCATGGCGTCCGCACGCTCCAGCGAATCTTCCATGCCCCAGCCCATCAACACGCTCGATGCCCGTAGGCGCGAACGCACGGGGTCGGCCTGCGCGCGGCCCGGCACATCAATCGCATCCTGCACCGCCAGCACCGTGCGACCGCGACGCAAAAACTGCGGGATAAGCCGCATACACATCGAGATCATGAGCGCGATCACCGGCGCGGTGTTACCCAAAAGCGCAAGCACCCTGTCGTAGCTAAGCATCGACGCCGCGGCCTCAAACCACAGCACGCTCGCCACAAACAGCCCGCCCATGCACAGGCCGTATACCATACTCTCCAGATACACCGCACGCATGCCAATACGGAACAGTTCCGTCGAGCCCGAAGCGCTAAATAACGGGTTGAGCACCGCGATAATCAAAATCACCGGCAGCTGCCATCGAAGCGCCCCCAACGTGCGTGCGACGCCGCGCGTCGCAAACCCATACGCCAGCCCGCCCGCAAGCGACAGCGCAAGCAGCACCGGTTGCATCGAGAACATGGTGAGCCCCAGCGTCAGCACCATGTAGAGCGCCGGCACCGCCGGATGCGACATCGAGAATGCCGCGACGGGTTCGTTGCCCGATTCCTCTCGCATGATATCCATGGGCACCTCCCATCCCCTCGCGCAAAACGCCAACGCCGCAGTGCCGCCGCCATGCACAACCAGCGCAAACGGCACGCCGGCGGCACCGACATCGGCCGCCATGCGCCAATCGTTACGCGCTCATCATATGCCTGCGGTATCATATTGCGCCGTGTATCGTTTCCAAACACACGTCTCTATAACGTAACAGGAGATCACATGGACGCAACCGCAATTATCCTCGCCGCCGGCGAGGGCACCCGCATGAAGTCGAACCACTGCAAGGTTTCGCACAAGATCCTGGGCAAGCCCATGGTCCAGTGGATCGTCGACGCCACCATCAAGGCCGGCTGCAGCCGCGTCGTGGTCGTCATCGGCAGCCACGCCGACGAGATGCGCGCCCTTATCGACGGCGCCTACGCCAACAGCACCACCAAGGTCGAGTGCGTCGAACAGACCGAGCGCCTGGGCACCGGCCACGCCGTAAAGGTCGCGCTCGAGGCATGCGGCATCACGCAAGGCCCCGTCGTCGTGCTCAACGGCGACCTGCCGCTCATCACCGCCGACACCGTCGCCAAGTTCGCGCAGACCGTCGCCGGCGGCGAGCTCGCCTGCACCGTCATGACCATGACCCCGCCCGATCCCTTTGGCTACGGCCGCATCAAGCTGGGCGCCGACGGCCAGATCGAGCGCATCATCGAGCAGAAGGACTGCACGCCCGAGCAGGCCGCCACGCTGCTCGAGTGCAACGCCGGCTGCTACGCCTTCGACGGCGCGCAGCTCGCCGCCCACATCAGCGAGATCGGCAACGACAACGCGCAGTCCGAGTACTACCTGCCCGACATGCTCGAGATTCTCAAGGGCCACGGCCAGGCAGTCTCCATCTTCCACTGCGACGACTACCGCGACGGCCTGGGCGTCAACAGCCGGATCCAGCTCGCGCAACTCACCGCTATCGCGCGCGACCGCATCAACGAGCACTGGATGGCCGAGGGCGTTACCTTCATCGACCCCACGCAGGCCTGGATCGGCCCCGACGCCGTCATCGGCCGCGACACCGTCGTGTGGCCGCAGACGCACCTGATCGGCCACGTCACCGTGGGCGAGGAGTGCCAGCTCGGCCCCAACAGCCGCCTCACCGACACCACCGTTGGCAGCGGCTGCACCATCGATGAGACCATCGCCATCGAGGCTGTCATCGAGAACGGCGTCGACTGCGGCCCGCGCGCCTACCTGCGCCCGGGCACCCACATGCTCGATGGCTCCAAGGCCGGCACACACGTGGAGATCAAGAAGTCCACGATCGGCGAGGGCTCCAAGGTACCGCACCTGTCCTACATCGGCGACACCACCATGGGTTCCGGCGTCAACGTGGGCGCGGGCTCCATCACCTGCAACTACGACGGCGTGCACAAGCACAAGACCGTCATCGGCAAGGATGCCTTCATCGGTTCCGATACCATGATGGTCGCGCCCGCCCAAATCGGCGACGGCGCGCTCGTGGCCGCCGGCTCCGTCATCACCGAGCCGGTCCCGGCTGACGCACTCGGCCTGGGCCGCGCCTGTCAGGTAAATATTGAGGGCTGGGCCGCCGATTATCGCCGCCGTCTGCACGAGGACGACGAGGTATAACGTTTTACCAAGCATCTAAGGAGCTGTTCCCATGGGAATGGCTCCTTTTTCTATGCTGACCTGCGCGACCGGATGAGTGGTCGGTTCGTGTCCGTTGACGGTAAAGACGTTATCAAGACCCGATAAACCCCGCCGCACGGTTACAATGCAACAAGGCATCTATATGGCATTCGATATATAAAGGAGAAGGGTAATGCCGATTAATGATCCCGAGAAGTCGGAGAATATGCGCAAGTCCATCCGCGTGTATTCCGGTTCCTCCAACCGTCCCCTCGCTCAGAAGATCGCTGAGTACCTTGGGGTCGAGCTTTCGGGCCTTACGCTAAAGCAGTTCGCCAACGGTGAGATTTACGCCCGCTACGACGAGACCGTCCGCGGCGCCGACGTCTTCCTGATTCAGTCCGTGGCCGGCGGCAACGTCAACGATATGCTCATGGAGCTGCTCATCGCCACCGACGCTGCCAAGCGCGCATCCGCCCGCTCCATCACCGCCGTCATCACCCACTACGGCTATGCCCGCCAGGACCGCAAGGCCGGCCCGCGCGAGCCCATCACCGCCCGCCTCGTCGCCAACCTGCTCGAGCGCGCTGGCGTCAACCGCATCATCACCCTCGACCTGCATCAGGGCCAGATTCAGGGTTTCTTCGATATCCCGGTTAACCACCTGTCTGCACTGCCGCTGTTTGGCCAGTACTACAACGACATGCACTTCGACACCGACAACCTGGTTGTCGTCTCCCCCGACGTGGGTCGCGCCAAAGCTGCCAAGAAGCTCTCCGACATGCTCGGCTGCAGCCTCGCCATCGCCCACAAGGGCCGTCCGCGCCACAACGCCGCCGAGGTCATGGGTATCATCGGTGACATCAAGGGCAAGACCTGCATCATCAATGACGACATGATCGACACCGCTGGCACCCTGTGCGCCAACGTCAAGGAGCTCAAGGCCATGGGTGCCGGCGACATCTACGTGTGCGCCACCCACGGCATCTTCTCGGGCCCGGCCATCGAGCGCCTGAACGACGCCCCCATCGTCGAGTGCCTCGTCACCGATGCCATCCCCGTTGAGGTTGGCGGCAAGATCAAGACCATCTCGGTCGCCGAGGAGTTCGCCGAGGCCATCTCTGCCGTTTACCACGAGGAGCCCGTCTCCACGCTCGTCGGCGGCGACTTCGCGCTGTAATCCAGCGCGCATCGCATCATCTTTGGTGTTTTTAAAGGGTCGGAAGCTCGCTTCCGACCCTTTTTTCTGCCCCTCGACAACCCGCCTTGGACAGTTAGTTCAGATTTGTATTAATTTGGGCATTCTTTTGGGCCATTTAATGCGTCGAAAGCTCTCTTGCCGGCATAATTCCGCTCGATTCCTCCACCTATGGATCTCCTCACCGTGCCATTGGCCCCATTTTGCCCACCGAGTCCTTCAACAACGGCAATACACCCCGGTCGCCTTGTACAAATCTGAACTAACTGTCCAGCATCCATCTCAGTAGATGCCTCCAAGGCCAACCCATCACTCCATTCTCCACTTTTCCAAGGCATTCCGTATGATGTCGTTACCGCCCGCGGCGCGCGACGCCCCTTTGAGCGAAAACAACGGCACGGCCATATCATTTCGCCAACGGCTTAGTACCTTATAGCTATGACAACCGTAATTTCACACCTCTCCGCCCTTCGCGCAATTCGCCGCGCTCGACGGGCGTACTCCGCCCTTCCCTGGGACGCCATCGATGACGAGCAACAGACACAAGCCCTCGTAGATTGCGTTCCCAACAAGGACGCCATAGACTTTGCGGCCCTTGCAATACTTGACGCCTGGAGCGAAGACGACTCCGAGCGTCTAGACCTCTTTGTTGCGAGCGGCAGCAACAGACGGCCCGACGGACGGCTCCTCCAGCACACCATCACCGCCCCTCTCCCCCAGGGCGCGATCATGCACATCGAAGCCGACATCTACGCAACGTCTCCCGCCATGACGGCCATGCTTTGTTCCAAAAATGAATCGGTTGCCAAAACCTTGATGCTTCTCATGGAACTGCTCGGAACCTACTCACTTCCGCCCGAAGCAACTTACCCCATCGCCTACGACGACACGTGGCCCGAGGCCAACAGCTTCGAAACGATGGACGATCTCGATTGCCAGGGCGATCAACCGACACCCGAAAAGCAATCCGAAACCCGCTACGAACAGGCACACTACAAATGCGAGCCCGCCACAACCATCGAAGAGCTCGAGGCGGTCGCACGGTTTGCCAAAAGTAGTTCCTACGCCTCGTTTCGCACAGCTATCAAACTCGCCCGGGCCGGATCCGCATCCCCAGCGGAATCATTGATGTTCGCCGTCCTGGGCGCACCCATGCGCTTTGGCGGATTCGGGTGTTGCAGCCTGCCCATGGGAGGCCTGCTGCTCAACTATCGAGTCGATTTCGACACCCTTGCGATCAACATGTCCTCGGGCATCCCTTACGCCATCTGCGACTTATATTGTCCAGCCGCCGGAGTCGACAACGAATACAACGGAATTGGACATGAGCTTCAAAACGCTCGCATCCACGATGGCAATCGCAACAATGGCCTTAAGGCCATGGGTATCCACGTCCTGGTTATCAATCGCGACCAAATGAAGGACCTTGTTGCACTCGAAGCCTTCGCCCAGACGATGCATCGACTTGCGGGAGTTCGATTCCGCTACCGCATCAAGGGATATCGCAAGCGTCAGGCCGCCTGGCTCAACACCCTGCGGGCCGGAATCGGCCTCGCGCCGGTCTAAAAGACTTTTACCCAGTGTTACCGAGCATGGCTGGACAGTTAGTTCAGATTTGTATAAACAGACGGCTAATGTCGAGGTGGTTTGCCGCCATCCCGGCGCCAATCACCTCATTTGAAGACTCAAAAGATCTGAAATAGCACAAATTGTGCTCCCCAAAGCGCCGTGCCAGTTCCGTGGCCCCGATTTTGGCAGTCAAAGATCTCTTGGTTTATACAAATCTGAACTAACTGTCCATCCCGGCTTCCGACGACTGTCCAAACGCCCTCATGCAGCCTCAATCACCCTCCATTTGACAGCAGCAACGGGGTCGCTCACCATAGCAGGCGACAAATCGATGAAAGGAAGCACATGGCAGCTGCACAGCCGCTTAAGATTCGCATGGTTGCCGGACTTGGCAACCCTGGCGATGAGTATGCCGAGACCCGCCACAACGCAGGCTTTAAGGCGATCGACGAGCTGGCGCGTCAGGCCGGCGTCACGTACTGGAAAAACCAGGCCGGCGCCGAGGTCGCGCTCATCAACATCAACGATCCAGAGGAAGAGGGCGGCAAGCGCCAGATTGTGCTGGTCAAGCCGCAGTCGTACATGAACACCTCGGGCGGCCCCATCTCCAAGCTTTGCCGCGAGTACAAAATCAAGGCCGAAGAGCTGCTCGTAATCCACGATGAGCTCGACATTCCCGCCGGCGACGTGCGCGTCAAGGTGGGCGGCGGCCACGCCGGCCACAACGGCCTGCGTTCCATCATCGACAAGATGGGCAGCCGCGACTTTAGCCGCATCCGCACCGGCATCGGCAACCCTCCCGGCAAGATGGCTGTCGCCGACTACGTGCTCAAGCAGCTGCGCGCCCGCGAGGCCGAGGACTTCCAGGACACCTGCGTCCGCGCCGCCGACGCCGCCGGCCTGGCGATTGTGCACGGCGTAATCTATGCCCGCGACCACGTCAACGGCTCCGCCTCTGCCAACGGCAAGCACTAAAACCTACCAAAAAGGGATGTTTATTTTGGCAGGTTTTATATGCGAAAACGCCGCAGCGGCCGCATCGCAATAAACCCTGTGCCGCCATACATACCCAACACCTCAAAAGGGGCCGGCCTCACCGATATGCAAGGCCGGCCCCTTTTGTCGTTTTATCTGGTAAAGCCCGCCAAAATAAACCTGCCTCTTTGTGCTAGATCACTTTTCCCGCCTGCCAAAGATACACGTAAGCAACATGTCCATGAGGGTATAATTTACACCGTATGTCTGCACAACGCCTGTGCGCGTACGGTTTTATTCGGGCTGCCGTCCATTTCCGTGGAGGCACGGTTCGGTTGCCCTAACAAGAGAGGGGTTCTATGTATAAGATCCTGGAGAAGACGCAGTTCTCGGAGAAGGTGTTCAAGTTCCGCATCGAGGCGCCTGCAATCGCCAAGCATGCGCACGCTGGACAGTTCCTCATGGTTCGCGCCAACGAGACGGGCGAGCGTGTCCCGTTTACCCTGGCCGGCTGGAACGGTGACGAGGGCTGGGTCGAGTTCATCTTCATGGTGATCGGCAAGACCACCGAGATGCTTTCCACCTACGAGGCCGGCGAGTCGCTGCGCGACGTCGTGGGCCCGCTGGGCGTTCCCACCGAGATGGCCGAGGGCCCCTGCGCCGTCATTGGCGGCGGCGTCGGCCTGGCAATTGCCTTCCCGGTCGCCAAGCACCTGGTCGAGACCGGCCACGAGGTGCACGCCATCATGGGCGCTCGCACCAAGGACCTCCTGCTCATGGAGGACCAGTTCCGCGAGCTCCTCGACGAGGACCACATCCACATCACCACCGACGACGGTTCCTACGGCGAGCAGGGCGTTGTCACCGCTCCGCTGGAGCGCCTGCTGCAGGACAAGGCCGTGAGCCAGGTCTTCTGCGTCGGCCCCGTTCCGATGATGAAGTTCTCGACCCTCACCGCCCAGAAGTACGACACCCCCATCACCGCGTCGCTCAACCCCATCATGGTTGACGGCACCGGTATGTGCGGCTGCTGCCGCGTCGAGGTGGGCGGCGTGACCAAGTTTGCTTGCGTCGACGGCCCCGACTTCGATGCCACCCTGGTCGACTGGGATGACCTTCGTGCCCGCCAGGCCGCTTACCGTTCCGAAGAGGGCGAGTCCCTCAAGGCCTATGAGGAAAAGAGCTGCGCATGCCACTAGTTAACGGTCGTTTCGTTGCCGATATGAAGTCGCCCCGCACCCCCGATAACGAGGAGCCGGCCGCCGAGCGCGCCTGCGACTTCCGCCCCGTCGACAAGGGCTTCACCGAGGAGATGGCGCTGGCTGAGGCCGAGCGCTGCCTCAACTGCAAGAAGCCGTTCTGTGTTGAGGGCTGCCCCGTCAACATCAACATCCCCCGCTTTATCGAGCAGATCCGCGAGAAGGACTTTGGCGGCGCCCTCGATACCATCCGCGAGGACTCCATGCTTCCCGCCATCTGCGGTCGCGTCTGCCCGCAGGAGAACCAGTGCGAGGGCAAGTGCATCCGTGGTAAGAAGTCCGAGCCCGTGGCCATCGGCCAGCTCGAGCGCTTCCTGGGTGACCGCCCCGAGCTCGCTTCCACGCCCAAGATGGCTCCCAAGAACGGCAAGAAGGTCGCCGTCGTCGGCTCCGGCCCGTCCGGCATCACCTGCGCCGGCGAGCTCGCCCGTAACGGCTTTGACGTCACCGTCTTTGAGGCCTTCTTTACCGGCGGCGGCGTGCTGGTCTACGGCATCCCCGAGTTCCGTCTGCCCAAGGCGGTCGTCAAGCGCGAGATTGACGGCCTTGAGGACATGGGCGTCAAGTTTGAGTACAACTCCGTCGTGGGCAACATGGCCACGGCCGATGAGCTGTTCGAGCAGGGCTTCGACGCCATCTACGTGGCGACCGGCGCTGGCCTGCCCAAGTTCCTCAACGTCCCCGGCGAGAACCTGCCCAACGTCTTCTTCGCTAACGAGTACCTCACCCGCGTGAACCTGATGAAGGCCAACAAGTTCCCCGAGTACGACACCCCCACCAAGCACGGCAAGAACGTCGTCGTCTTTGGCGGCGGCAACGTGGCTATGGACGCTGTCCGTACCGCCAAGCGCCTGGGCGCCGAGCACGCCATCATCGCCTACCGTCGTACCGAGGACGAGATGCCCTGCCGTCGCGCTGAGCTGCACCATGCCAAGGCCGAGGGCGTCGAGGTTCTGCCGCTCGTCTCCCCGCTCGAGTTTGTCGCTGGCGAGGACGGCTCCGTGTGCGCCGTCAAGGTCCAGAAGATGGAGCTCGGCGAGCCCGACGAGTCCGGCCGTCGTCGCCCGGTGCCCATCGAGGGCGCCATCGAGGAGATCCCCTGCGATGTCGCGATCTCGGCTATCGGTACCAACGCCAACCCCTTCGCTGCCAAGATCGGCGGCAAGATGGAGCTCAACAAGTGGGGCTACATCGTCGCCGACGAGGAGACCGGCCAGACCACCGATCCCCGCATCTGGGCCGGCGGCGACATCGTTACCGGTGCCGCTACGGTCATTCTGGCGATGGGCGCCGGCAAGAAGGCCGCCGCTTCCATCACCAAGAGCCTGCTGGGTGAGTAATCACCTGCAGCGCTAACCACCAAACGGCAAAGTCCCCGTCGGGCACACGCCCGGCGGGGACTTTTTCTATGCCGGCCGCCCGATCACCATAAAGGGAACGGGCACCTTTGTGATGGCTTTTGGTCGGCTAGCCTTCGAGCTGCGCCACCTTGTAGCGGTAGGCAGCGGCTATGACGTCTTTGCAGCCCTCGCGGCCCAGCTTGGCGCGGTTGACGACGATATCCTTGCCGCTCGTCATTTTCCACTTTCCGGCGCTGTAGCGCTTATAGAACGCCTCGCGTGCCTTCTGCTGCTGCTTGACCAGCTTGGCGCCCTTCTTTTTGTTGAGCCCACGCTTCTTGCGCACGATCTCGACGCGGTCCTCAAAGGGTGCGGTCACCAACACGGCAATGTGATTAGGGTTGTTACGCAGCAGGTAATCGGACAGGCGACCCTCGATAATGCAGCTCTCGGTCTCGCCCAGGTCCAAAATCACCTGGCTCATCTTTTGGAACAACTTGTCCGAGTACGAACGCGCATCGTAGCGGTCGGGCAGAAACGCCATGTTCTCCACGGCCAGACGCTCGTCATAGGCGGCCATCTTATCGAGCGACTCACCCGCGCGCATCGACGCACGCACCAGCAGCTCGTTGTCGTACAGCGGAATTCCCAACTCGTTGGCAAGCATGCGGCCAATCTCGTGGCCCTCGGCGCCAAAGTCGCGCGCGATGGTAATGACCACAGGATTCTTCTTGTTCTCCAGATCGCTCATCGCGATTCCTTTCTCTATGTGACAAAGGGACAGTCCCTTTGTCACATTCATTTTGCCCCCACCTTCGTCCTGGTTTCCCAAGTGCGGCAGATTGCCCCGAAAGAGGAGCGCCGCGTACTAAATGTACGCAAGCGACGATTGAGGGGCAAGGTGCCGTGCTTGGGGAAGCAGGACTATGCGGCCACAATGCGACGTTGATATGCCCTCACCAGCAGCGAGATACCAAAGTTGAGCACAAAGTACATCGCAAACACCAGGCCGTAGAGCATAAGCACCTGCGACAGGTCGATCGCGTGGGCCATCACGACGTTTGCCGTGTACATGAGCTCGGACACGTTAATGCCCGAAAGATACGAGCTGTCCTTGATGACAGTCGTGCACTGGCTAAACAGCGCCGGAATGATCGTCTTAAACGTCTGCGGCAGAATGATGTAGCGCATGGTGGCAAAAAAGCCAAAGCCCTGGCTCTGCGCCGCCTCAAACTGGCCGCGCGGAATCGAGTTGAGGCCGCCACGCACAATCTCGGCCATAACAGCGCTGGTAAACAGCGTAAAGGCGATGGTCGAAATCACAATGTCCAAACCCTGCACCGTAAAGTAGATAAACAGGATCCACAGCAAGTTTGGCGTGCAACGGAACAGCTCGATATAGGCGCTCACCAAAATACGGAATGGACGGGGCGCGTAGCTTTTAACGAGCGCCAGCACCGTGCCAAAGATGAGCGAGAAAAAGATCGACAGCGCCGAGATCTCGATCGTCTTAACAAAGCCGCCCCAAATGTAGAGCAGGTTGGTCGCGTTGAAGATTTCCATGCGCTAGGCCTCCTCTACGTTGTCGAGCCCCAGCTCGGCCAGGCTCATGCCGAGCGGGCGCTCCTTGGAGCGGCGCTCGAGCCACTGCACCAGCATGGCGAGCGGAAAGCAGATGATGAAATACATAAGGCAGCAGACGATGTATCCCTGCAGGTAACCGTACAGACTCACAAAGTTGTCGGAACGGTACATAAGGTCGCCGCCGGCCACAAGCGCCAGCACCGACGTGTTTTTGACCAGGTTGAGTGCCTGGTTACACAGCGGCGGCAGAATGATCTTGAACGTCTGGGGCAGCACGATGTAGCAGTATGCCTGCGCACGAGTGAAGCCCTGGCTCTGGGCCGCCTCCATCTGGCCACGTGGAACGGCCTCGATACCGGTGCGGATGACCTCCGAAATGTAGGCAGCGTGATACAGGCCCACGCCCAAGAAGCCCAGCACAAACGGCGCGATACGCACCGGCTGGTCGGCACCGGTTATGGCCTGCAAAAACTGCGGACCGGCCATGTACATAAAGAGCACCTGCACGGGCAGCGGGGTGTTCTGGTAAAACTCCACGTACACGCGGCTTATGGCGCGCAGAACGCGAGAACGAGTGGTAGAGAACACGCCCAGCAGCGTGCCCAACACCAGCGACAGCAGCAGACCGGCAACGACCACCTGCATCGTCACGCCAAAGCCCTCCCAGAAGGGCCCCATGTTTTGGAATGTCGTCGACCAGCGGTCGGCGTCAAACAATCCTTCGAGCATTTGATTCCTTCCTTGGACGATGCGCCTATACAAGACCCCAGGTCTTGACCTCTTGGTCGAGCCAGCCGTCGGCCAGGCGATCGCATATCACCTGATCGACCACGGCCGAAAGATCGCAGCCCTTCTTGGTCGCCACGCCGTAGCCCTGCTCGCCAAACTTGACCTCGGGTTGCAGCAGCTCAACGGTCTCGTTCATGTAACCGGCCAGCGTGGAGCGGTCCATGGCAAAGACGTCGATATTGCCGGCATCGAGCGAACTCTTAATGATGGGGTAGCCGCTAAAGGCCCTAAACTCGGGCTCGCAGCTAAAGCCGTTGTCCTTGATCATCTGCTCGATCAGGCCCTGCGTGGTGGCACCCTGGCTCACGCCAATGACCTTGCCGTCCAGGTCCTCAATCGAGGTAAAGCCCGAACGCTTCTTGACCATGAGTCCCACGTAGTCGGTGCGGTACGGCGTCGAGAAATCCCAGCTCTTCTTGCGCTCGTCGGTGATGGTGTAGGTCGCCGCGACCACGTCGAGCTGGCCGTTATCGATCAGCGGGCCGCGCGTCTTGGGCGTTACGTCGGTAAACTCGACAAGCTCCTGGGCGCGGGCATCCTTGTAGCTCACGCCAAAGACGGCAGCGGCGATCTGGTAGCACAAATCGACCTCCATGCCCTCAAAGCGGCCCTTGGCGGTGTCGTAATAGCCGTAGCCAGGAACGTCCTTCTTAACACCGGCGTTCAGATGGCCACGCGACTTAATGGCCGCAAGCTTAGACCCCTTGTCGGAGCCCTCGCCGACGGTGGAGTTGCCGCAACCGGCAAGCGCTGTCCCCGTCAGCGCGAGCATACCGGCGCCCGCCAGCTGCAAAAAGTGGCGGCGCGACACGGCCGCCCTCGTCATATCCGTCATGTCCATCACCGCGCCTAGTGCAGAATCTTGGACAGAAACTCGCGGCAGCGCGGGTTCTCGGGGTTATCGAAGAAGTGCTCGGGTGTGCCCTCCTCCAGGATACGGCCATCCTCCATAAAGATGACGCGGTCGGCCACCTGGCGCGCAAAGCCCATCTCGTGCGTCACGCAGATCATGGTGATATCCTCCTGCGCGAGCTCAATCATAACGTCCAGGACTTCCTGGACCATCTCGGGGTCGAGCGCCGAGGTCGGCTCGTCAAACAAGATGATGGGCTGCTTGGTGCACAGGGCACGGGCAATGGCTATGCGCTGCTGCTGACCGCCCGAGAGGTTCTGCGGATACTCGCCGGCCTTATGCGCCATGCCGACGCGCTTGAGCGCGGCGATGGCAATCTCGGTCGCCTCCTCCTTACTCTTCTTTTGCAGCTTGATGGGCGCGAGCGTCAGGTTGCCCAGCACCGTCATGTTGGGATATAGGTTGAACTGCTGAAACACCATGGAGCTGTACTTGCGAGCCATCTCCAGATGATTCTTCTTGGTGAGCGGCGTACCGTCGATGATGACCTCGCCCGACGTGGGCTCCTCCAGATAATCGACGCAACGGATGAGCGTCGACTTACCCGAGCCGGAAGGCCCGATCATTACGAGCTTCTCGCCGCGCTTGACGGTGAGGTTGATATCTTTGAGCACATGCAGGTCGCCAAAGTACTTGTTGAGATGCTTGATCTCGATCATGTCTGCCATGAATATCCCTTCCCTGTGCTTACACGAATTGCTCTATTTTACGGAAAGAACCACGTTTCCGCAGCCCACACTGCATTCCCGTAAAGAACCCGCAACCTTTAACCCACTCATTGAGCGCTCATTGCACTCATTGGGGACAGGCTTAAATGAGTACCCGCTCATTGGGCACTCATTTAAGTCTGTCCCCAATGAGTGCCGTAATGGGGCAGCTAATTTTTGAGCAAACGTCAGCGAAAACCCGTACACGCGAGCAAGGTGACGTGAAATGAAAGGGCGCAGACCTTATGGTCGCGCCCTTGAAATTGAACGTCAGATTGCCGCGTGTACGGGTTTGCAGCGTCGAGCAATTACGCAAGCTTTGCGCCGACAATCTTGGCAGCTGCAGGCTTATCGAAGTTGCCGCCGGTGGCCTTGCCGAGCGCCCCCATAACCTGGCCCATCTGCTTCTTGGACGTGGCGCCCAGCTCGGCGATGACCTGCTCAATCAGCGCCTCGAGCTCCTCGCCCGAAACCTGCGCGGGCAGTAGGCTCTCCAGAATCTTGACCTGCTCGGTCAGGTTGTCGGTACGATCTTGATCGGTACCGGCCTTGATGGACATCTCCAACGTCTCGCTTGTCTGCTTAATCAGACGCTTGATCATGCTGTTGACGTCTTCCTCGGTCACGTCGCGGCGCTCGTTGACCTCGATGTTCTTAACCTCGGCCTTTACCTGGCGAATGATAGACAGGCGCACCTTGTCCTTGGCCTTCATGGCGGCAATCATTTCCTGCTGCAGCTCTTCGTTGGTCATCTGCAAATCCTCCTCAATAGTGTGGGCGGCACTCGCACGAGCACCGCCCCTTGATTACTCAGTCGTCGACGAATCGTCGGTCGAGCTCTTGGTGACGCCCTTCAGGCTCACGTTATAGGGCACGTCCTTGGGCATGGGGTTGACGGTAATGTCGGCATCCTTCGTGTACTTCTCCAGCCACTCGTTGTATGCCGTGCCCGATGCCTGGGTCTTCACCACATTGGAAACGTACTTCTTAATAGCCTTGGGCACCTGATTGATGTCATCGACCTGGCCATCGACATGGAAGTAGTCGGTGCACTTGATGATGTGGTAGCCATACGTCGACTCGACCACATCGCTCACATCGCCCTTGTTAAGGCCCTCGAGCGCCGTCTGGTAGCTGTCGACAAAGGTAGTGAGCTTATCCCAGCCCACGTCACCCTTCTTCTCCTTGGAACCGGTGTCGTCGGAATACTGCTTCACGGCATCCTCAAAGCTCAGCTCGCCGGAGTTGATCTTATCCAGGCACTCCTGCGCCTTGGCCTTGGCGGCGGCCTTGTCCTCGTCGGAAGCGTCGGAATCAACCTTGATCAGGATGTTCGACGAGCGGCGGGCATCGTTGTAGTTAGACAGGTTCTCGTTAATGTAATCGACAATCTCGCTGTCCTTGGGCTTGCTGGTGGGAGCAACGGCATCCTTAAGCTTCTGCTGCGCCAGGCTCTCCTTGAGCGAGTCCTTGTAGGTGTCCTCGGTATAGCCGTAGGTCTTAAGGGTCTCCTTAAAGGTCTTGGCGCCGCCCGCGCTCTTGCAGGCGTCCTTCCAAGCCTTCTCTACTTCCTCGTCCGAAACCGTCACGCCGTTCTCCTTCTGCGCCTGCTGGAGCAGAATCTGCTGCGTATAGGAATCGATGAGCTGTTTGCGGTACTTCTTGGGCGTCAGGTCGTTGTCAACCAGATACTGCGCCCAATCCTCATCCTTGGTGTAGCCGTAAGACGTGCGCATGCTCATGATCTGCTTGGTTACGGTGTCCTCGGTGAGATTGGTTCCGTTGACGGTAGCAGCCACACCGCCGGTCAGTTTGTAACCCGAGTTATTGTTCTCGGTCTGCGACATCAAACCGGAGCACGCCATGGCCGAGACGGAAAGCAGCATCGCCAGCACGCCGATAACCACCAGGACGATCTTGACGGTCTTGGACACATAGGTCTTGCGCTGCTTCTTGCGAGAGCTGGAGGCAGCGCGGGACCGTTGCTCGGGCGTCGGTGCGGCCTCTGGGTTCTTTTTCTTGTTTGCCATAGTGGGCCTTTCGCATCACGAATCGAACAAACGTCATTGTGTCACAACGCAGCCCCGCGGCACACCTGGTGCATGGGAGACAGGTCAATCTGCACCATTTTGGTGCAAAGGTGCCAGTCTTAGAAGTGGCGGCGGATGGCGTCGACCATGCCCTGGGACGAAGTCTGGCCGAGCACGTCGGCTGCGGCGTCGGCATCCATAAAGATATTCATAAGCGCTTGCAGGGCCTCGACCTGGCCGCCCGGCTCGGCAATACCCAGATTGATGATGATCTGCGCCGGCACGGGGGCACCCATGCCCGCCATAGCATTGAATGTCACGGGCGCGGAGGGCTTCATCACCGCGATATAGGGCTTAGCCACAAACCCCGGATCGGTATGCGGAATGGCAATATTGGCCGCCGGCATGGCGAGGCCCGTGGGATAGATGTCCTCACGCGTACGGACGGCATCGAGCCAACCGGACGCAATGTAGCCGCGCGGAGCAAGCTCGCCCTCGAGTCGCGCAAACACCTCATCCGGCGTCGCGCACTCCCAATCAAAAAACACCAGCTCAGGCGCGAATAGCATCTCGGCGTTATCCGCCATACCGTCCTCCAAAGTTGCATGAGGTTCACAATGCCCCATATGATAGCGAAACCAGACAGGCAAGGTTAGCCGAGGATCCCAATCATCTCGAGTGCGCGGGCAGGCGTCAAGCACACCTCGGGCATCGCCTCCAGCATGCGCCGGTCGCTCGTGACCACGTAGTCAACATCTGCCGTCTCGCCCGAAGCGATGATGAGGTTGTCTTCGAGATCCGGCATGCGCTTGCCAAGCATGCGCGCCATCTCGCACTCTGCCAACGAAAGCGGAGAGGCAGTTGCCACCTGCATCATGTGCTCGATGCAGGCCCATGACGCCGAGGCAAACGAAACGTTAATCCCATTCGCATTCCGCCGGGCCAGACGCCGAGGCAGGATATAGAACACATCCTTTACCGTCGTGGGCGCGTACAGAAGGTCAATCTTTCCCGCTTCGGCCAGTTCAACTAATCTCTTCGCTTCGTCGAACGCCCCCTCTTGCAGGTAATAATCGAGCCAAACGTTCGTATCTACCAAGAGATGCTTTGCCTCGATCATCGACAATTCGCCTCTATATCGGCAATTATCGTGTCATACATATCATCTCGTACGGCATCCCAATCTTCCGCAGATGATCCAACTGGCGCAAAATCCGAAGCATTTAGCCCCAGCGATGAAAAAGCTAGGCCACACCCCTGCTCAGCCAGGCTCTCCGCGCGGGGTGCCTCACGCTTATCCGCCACCATAAATCCCGGCAACGCTTGATGCTCGACAAGATAGGCCCAAAGCGCACGAACGGCATCGCTCGGCCCTAATCCATTGCGTGTCAGGACCGCATCGCCACCAGCCTTGAGCATGGGATCAATTCGTGTGTTGAGCTGCACCGTTGCTGCACCCATAGCGGCTCCTCTCTACTTGCTAGCAGTATAGCAAACATAAAAGGCCACGCAAAAGGGCCCCGCCCACACACGGACGAGGCCCTATCGGATTTCTTGGAATGGGAATGGTGCCCGTCACGTTATCCAAAGCCCAAAATCAAAGAGGTATTAAGCTGATTGGGGCACATGTGATTCCATATGCCCCAATCAGCTTTTTGATAGTTTACATTGCAAGGAAAACCAGGCGAATCCTTTTACGCACGATGGCGCGCCGGATCAATTGCCACCTTACCGCTCTCCAGCACGTGGACGCGGCCGTCAGCGAGCATCTGCACGACTTCGGGATACAGCACGTGCTCGATCGCGTGAATGTGCTCCTCGAGTGTGTCGACATCCCAGCCTTCCTCAACAGCCAGCGCGCGCTGGGCGATGATGGGACCGTTGTCGTAGATCTCGTTGGCAAAATGCACAGTCACACCGGTCACCTTGACGCCGCGCGTAAAGGCATCGTCGATCGCATGCGCACCGGTAAAGCTCGGCAGCAGCGCCGGATGCAGATTGACAACGCGGTTGGGGAACGCCGCCAGCAGCGGCGTATGCACCATGCGCATGTAACCAGCCATGACCACATACTCGCAGCCGCGCTCGAGAAGCTCGTGCGCAATAATCTCGTCGGCGGCGATAGGGTCGGCGTAGACATCCTTGGAGAGCGTCAGCGTCTGGATACCCGCACGCTCTGCACGCTGCAGGCCCTTGGCCGAAGGACGGCTCGACACCACAAGCTCAATCGAAGCATTGAGCTTGCCGGCGGCGATCAGGTCGATGAGCGCCTGTAGGTTGGTGCCCGAACCGCTGATGAGCACGCCGATCTTGAGCGGCTCGGTGGTATCGGTGCCGGTCGGACGGGTGTAGGGCACAAAGTCCAAGCCCTCGGCGGTAGCCATCTGCTCGTTAGCGCTCATCGGAGTACACGACCTTACCGGAGCCCTCGACGCATTCGCCCACGCGGAACGGCTTCTCGCCCAGCGCGACCAGGGCATCGGTTACCGCGGCCTCATCTTCGGGAGCGACAATCAGGCACAGGCCGACGCCCATGTTGAAGGTCTTGCATGCCTCGTTGGGCGTAAGCTCGGCCTGGCGCGAAACATAGGTGATGACGGGCGGAATGTCCCAGCCCATCTCGGCGCCATTGCGGGTGACCACGGCGTCGACGTCGTCGGCCAGCGCACGGTTAAGGTTCTCGGTGATGCCACCGCCGGTGATATGGGCGATGGCGTGCACCGGAGCGCCGCCGCGGAGCAGCTCAAGAATCGGCTTGACGTAGATGCGCGTGGGGGCCAGCAGAGCGTCTGCCAGTGATGCGCCGCCGAGCTCCTCGAGCGGACGGCTCAGCTCCTCGGCCTTAGCGGCGGCCTCGGGCGTACCCGGCTTGATGCCGTCAACGCCGATGACCTTACGCACGAGCGAGTAGCCGTTGGAGTGCACGCCGGTGGAGGGAAGGCCCAGAATCACGTCGCCGGGGCGGACGTTGGCGGGGTCGAGCATCTTGGGACGGTCGACGACACCCACGGTAAAGCCGGCGAGGTCGTAGTCGGCGGGAGCCATGACGCCCGGGTGCTCGGCCATCTCGCCGCCCACGAGCGCGCAGCCCGCGAGCTTGCAGCCATCGGCCACGCCCTTGATGATCTTTGCCATGTGCTCGGCCTCGATGTGGCCGATGGCAACATAGTCCAAAAAGAAGAGCGGCTCGGCGCCCGAAGCCAAAATGTCGTTGACGCACATGGCGACCAGGTCCTGGCCCACCGTCTCGTGGCGGTCCATGATCTGGGCGAGGACGAGCTTGGTGCCCACGCCGTCGGTACCGCTGATCAGGATCGGGTCTTCCATATCCTTAAGCGCGGCGGCCGAGAACAGGCCGCCAAAGCCACCGATGCCGCCGATAACCTCGGGACGGTTGGTATCCTTAACCATTTGCTTAATAGCGTCGACGGCGCGGCCGCCCTCGGCGGTATCGACGCCGGCATCCTCATACGTCACATGCTTGCTGTCGCTCATCTGAGCCTTCCTCTCCCACTACCGTTTGACACACAGACGCCAAACAGTGCTCATAGTTGCGTTCATATCGGCGCACACCGCAGCGGTGCGCGCCGTCATATCAACAAAACAGCAGGTAAAACCTACCAAAATGAACCTGTCCCTAAATGGCAGGTTCTAGGCCTCGCCGTGCTTCTCTTCCCAGCTGCGGTCATCGTATTTCTCGACCACGGCGTCGTCGCCAAAGTGCAGCGGCTTATCCAGGTTGCGGGGCTTAAAGCCCTCCATAAACTTGTCGCGGCCAAAGCTCTCGGGAATAGCCACGGGATAACGGCCGGTAAAGCACGCATCGCAGTAGCCGCCCTTGGGCATGACCTTCAGCAGGCCCTCGACCGAAAGGAAGGCCAGCGAATCGGCGCCAATGTACTCGCAGATCTCATCGACCGTCTTGTTAGCGCTGATGAGCTGCGACTGCACGTCGGTATCGATGCCGTAGAAGCACGGCCAGATGACCTCGGGCGAGTTGATGCGGATGTGAATCTCCTTGGCGCCGGCGTTACGCAGCATCTTGACGAGCTGCACCATGGTGGTGCCGCGCACGATGGAGTCATCGATGACGACCAGGCGCTTGCCCTCGATGTTATCGCGCAGCGGGTTGAGCTTCATACGCACGCCCATGGCGCGCAGCTCCTGCGTAGGTTCGATAAACGTACGGCCCACATAGCGGTTCTTGATGAGGCCCTCGCCAAAGGGAATGCCGCTCTCGTGCGAATAGCCCTCCGCAGGCGGCAGACCGGAGTCGGGCACGCCAATGACCAGGTCGGCCTCGACGGGCTCCTCGTGTGCCAGCTGGCGACCCATGTCATAGCGGCAGGCGTAAACGCTCTTGCCATTCATGATGGAATCGGGACGGGCAAAGTAGACCTGCTCAAAGATACAGTTGGCGGGCTCTTCGGCAGCGGGCACACCCTGCTCGGATACCAGGCCCTCGGCGCTGATGCGCAAGATCTCGCCGGGACGGACGTCGCGGACGTACTCGGCACCCACAATGTCGAGCGCGCAGGTCTCGGACGCAACGACCCAGCCACCAGCGCGAGTGACATGAGTGGCAGCGTCGACCGTCGCGGCGTCGTCTTGCGACGGCAGCCGCGAAACGGATGCGGCGTCGGCCTGGTCCAAGCCCTCGTCCACAAGCTTGCCCAGCACCAGCGGACGAATGCCGTGCGGGTCGCGGAAAGCATAGAGCGCCTGCTCGTTGATGAGCGTCATGGCATAGCCACCGCGCACGAGTTCCATCGTCTTGCGAATGCCCTCGCGCAAATGGCCTGTGCGCTGCGTAAAGTAGCCGATGAGCTTGGTCGCGACCTCGGAATCCGAATTGGAGAGGAACGGCACGCCGAGCTCGATCAGCTGGCGGCGCAGCTCGTCAGTGTTAACCAGGGTGCCGTTGTGCGCAAGGGCGATGATGACGCTGTTGATGGTGGAAAGATGCGGCTGCGAGGCTTCCCAGCTCTTGGCGCCGGCGGTGCCATAGCGCACGTGGCCCACAGCCAACTGGCCGGAGAGCGTCGACAGGTCGGCGTTGGAGAACACGCGATCGAGCAGTCCCAGGTCTTTGCGAACCATAACCGTGCCGCCATCGCCCACGGCGATTCCCGCCGATTCCTGGCCGCGATGCTGCAGCGCACGCAGACCAAAGTACGTCAGTCGAGCCACGTCGCGATCGGGTGCCCACACACCAAAGATGCCGCATTCCTCATGCAGCTGGTCGGAGTCCGGATCGTACGTCGACATGGTCGTCACCTGTCCCGTGGCACGCTCGGCCGCGCGGATGGTTTCTTGAGACATGGCATCCCCTCAGAGCCTCGTTATTTGGCGTTACCTGCCTTATTATACGCACGGCAAGACAAGCACTCCCGCGCATGAACAGCGGTTTTTAAAAGCCCACCGAGCTTATTATCCGTTTTGCGACCAAACATTTTATTGGGTAGTCCACTCTCAGGGGCAACGGCCTCGAAGACTTCCCGTGCGCCGTGTCTCGCCCGCGCTAGGGGCTACATTGTTGCAATTGGGACGTTCGTCCTGTCTTTTAGCTGGTCGTCGGCGTATCCTTGTAGGCTACTACAAGACGAGAAAGGCAGCGTATGGATCAAAATCAACTCGACCCCAGTGTCCCCAGCACCACGGAGGCCAAGAAGATCCCCCTTATCATCAAGGTCTACGCAGTCCTGTGCACCCTATCTGGCGTGGGCACGCTCCCGTCAGTCGCCGTCTTTATGTGGCAGGTCATCACCGCACTCATTAACGGCAACGTCGCCGCTAAGCTCGGTGATAACACCCTGGTCGCGGTTGGCCTTATCGTCGCCGGCATTATGCTCTCGGCGGCAAGCGCGATCATCTTGATCGTCTTTGGCCTGGACCTCATCAAGGACCAGCGGCGCAATGCCGCCCGCCTGTCTTACGTCCTCATCGCATTTACCGTCGTGGAGCTTTTAGTTGACGTGATGCTCCAGGGTATCGGACCCTTCCTGCTACGCCCCGCCGTCCAGCTTGTCATCCTCATTGCGCTGTCGGCCACCGTCGACCCCACGCTACGCCAGGAGCGCGAACTGCAGCGCCGTCTGCAAGAGATGCTCGACCGCGATGCCGCCGCCGAGGGGATGCTCGGCCGCGACGAAACCGGCGAGGGCTACATCAAGCTCAACTACTTCAACCTGTTCTGGGTATTCTTCGTCTGCAGCGTGTTAGGTCTCATTCTCGAGGAAGTCTGGCATATGGTCGTCGTCGATCCCGGCGTCTATCAGGACCGTGCCGGTATGCTATTTGGCCCCTTTAGCCCCATCTACGGATTTGGCGCGGTGCTCATGACCATGGCGCTCAACCGCTTCTATAAAAAGAATCCTCTGATCATTTTCCTGGTAAGTGCCCTGATCGGCGGCGCTTTCGAGGTGTTTGTAGGCTGGTTTATGCAGACCTCATTTGGCGTGGTGTCGTGGAGCTATTCACACATTAGGCTATTCGGCATGCCCGATCCCATCGCGGTATTGACCGGGGGACGCACATGCACGCCGTTTGCCTGCATGTGGGGCCTGGGTGGCCTCATCTGGATCAAGGTCTTGCTGCCGCGCCTGCTTAAGCTCATCAATATGATTCCATGGAAACGCCGCTACTCTGCTACCGTCATCTTTACCATCATCATGTTGATCGACGGCGTCATGACGTTGCAATCGCTCGACTATTGGTATCAGCGCGTCAACGGAACCGTTCGAAATATTCCCGTCGCACAGTTCTATGACAAGCATTTCGATAACGAATATATGGAGAACCGTTTTCAGAGTATGACCATGAGCCCCAAGGA